>JBFGLX010000245.1:0-5623 GCA_041575955.1 Thermoanaerobaculia bacterium | reverse complement strand
GTTGAAGTCCATCGGGGTCCGATTGGAAGACGAGAATCCGACGATCGACTCCGACGTGATCGAGGCGGTTCTGCACGGCAAGAGCCTGCGCAACCCGCGCGAGGTCATCCTGCGCGACAAGGAGGCGAAGGCGGCGGCGCCGGCCGCCCCACGCCGCCGCCCACCGAGCCGCCGCATGCCGGCATCGCCACGCCGGCCGCTACGCCGCCGAACGATGATCCAGAAGGTCGAGCCGCGGATCAAGACGATCCCGGTCACCGAGCCCAAGAAGCCCGAGCCCGCGGCGACGCCGGCAGCGACGGCGCCCCCCGCCGTCGAGCGGCCGACCGCCGCGCCCGCAGCGCCGCCGGCCGCCGCTCGGGCCAAGGCCGGCAGTGCACCGGCGGTCAAGACGCCGCCGACCGTGAAGAAGCCGGCGCCCGCAGCGCCGGCCGCCCGGGTGGCCCGCAAGCCGGCCGGCGACGAGCGGCCGGCCGACTCGTCGGCCCGGCGCAAGCGCCGCTCCGAGCGCAAGAGGCAGGAGCAGGAGCTCCCCGGCGTGGCGTTCAAGGAGGGCGCGCCGGAGGGCGTCGTGACCGTGTCCGAGGGCATGACCGTACGCGACTACTCGGAGAAGCTGGGGGTCAAGGCCAAGGACCTGCAGAAGGCGCTCTTCAAGCGCGGCGCCATGGCGACGATCAACCAGGTGCTCGACGTCGAGCTGGCCAAGGCGGTGGCCACCGACCTCGGGGTCGAAGTGCGCTCCGTGTCGTTCGAAGAGGAAGTCCGGATCCAGGACACGATGGAGCGCGAGACGAGCGACGAGGAGAGCGTCCCGCGCGGTCCGGTGGTGACGATCATGGGCCACGTCGACCACGGCAAGACGACGCTTCTCGACCACATCCGGTCGTCGAAGATCACCGAAGGCGAGCATGGCGGCATCACCCAGCACATCGGCGCCTACCAGGTGGAGACCGCCAACGGCAAGGTGGTCTTCCTCGACACGCCCGGTCACGAGGCGTTCACCCTGATGCGCGCCCGCGGCGCCCGCGCGACCGACATCGTCATCCTGGTGGTGGCGGCGGACGACGGCGTGATGCCGCAGACCAAGGAGGCGATCGATCACGCCAAGGCCGCCGGCGTGCCGCTGGTGGTGGCGATCAACAAGATCGACAAGGCCAACGCCAACGTCGACAAGGTCAAGAAGGAGCTCGCCGAGTACGGCGTGCAGGTCGAAGACTGGGGCGGTGACGTGGTCTCGGCCCCGATCTCCGCGATCAAGGGCGAGGGCGTGCCCGAGCTGCTCGAGCTGGTCCAGCTCACCGCCGACCTGCTCGAGCTCAGGGCGGACCCGACGCTGCTCGCCCACGGCGTCGTCCTCGAGGCGCGCAAGGAGGCCGGCCGCGGCATCGTCGCCACGGTGCTGGTGCAGACCGGCACCCTGAGAGTGGCCGACGTCTTCGTCGCCGGCGCCACCTGGGGCCGGGTGCGGGCGATGTCGGACGACCTCGGCCGCAAGCTCGATGCCGCCGGGCCGGCGACGCCGGTCGAGGTTACCGGCTTCGGGGACGTGCCCGAGGCCGGCGATCTGTTTCAGGTCGTCGGCGACGAGTCCAAGGCGCGCGGCATCGTCGAGTTCCGCCAGCACGAGCTGCGCCAGCGCGAGCTGGCGCCGGCGCCGTCGCGGGTGTCGCTGGAGCGGCTGTTCGACAACATCCAGGAGGGCGGCCTCAAGGAGCTGCTGGTGGTGCTGAAGGCGGACGTGCAGGGCTCGGTCGAGGTGCTGACCGAGACGCTGCGCAAGCTCTCGACCGACCAGGTTCAGATTCAGCTCATCCGGGCGGGCGTGGGCGCCGTGACCACCGACGACGTGCTGCTCGCCTCGGCCTCCAACGCGGTGGTGGTCGGGTTCAACGTTCGGCCGGAGAAGAAGGCCGCCGACCTGGCTGCCAAAGAGGAGGTCGACATCCGCCTGCACACCGTCATCTACGAGCTCAGTGACGAGATCCGCAAGGCGATGACCGGACTCCTCGAGCCGACCTTCCGTGAGGTCGTACGCGGCCGCGCCGAGGTCCGCGAGATCTTCGGCGTGCCCAGGCACGGCACCGTCGCCGGCTGCCACGTGGTCGAGGGGACCGTGCCGAGAAACGCCAGCGCCCGACTGCTGCGCGACAACGTCGTGGTTCACGAAGGCGCGATCGGCTCTCTGCGGCGGTTCAAGGACGACGTCGCGGAGGTGCGTACAGGTTTCGATTGCGGCATCCGGCTCGAGCGCTATCAGGATCTCAAGCCCGGCGACATCATCGAGGTCTACGAGCGGGAAGAAGTCGCGCCGACGCTCTAGCAGTGTAGCCTGCAAGAAGCCCCGGCCGCGGGCTGCGCCCAGATGACCTTCGCTCTCGTTGTCGCCCGCCTTCACCTGCCGGAAGTCCGCAGCCTCAAGCAGAAGCGACGGGTCGTCAAGAGCCTCATGGACAGAATCCACCAGCGTTACCGCGTCTCGATCGCCGAGACCGGTTTTCACGAGTCGCACCAGCGGGCCGAGATCGCGATCGCGATCGTGCACCGCAACCAGCATGAGCTGGAGCGGCTGGTGACGGGGCTGCGGCGCATGTTCGACACCCAGGACGGCGCCGAGGTGACGGAGTGGCTGCCGGAGCTGCTCGAGGGCGTGTCGTGAGCCGTCGCAGCCACCGGGTCGAGGACCTGCTGCGCGCCGAGCTGTCGTCGCTCATTCTGCGGCGCATGAACGATCCCCGGGTGCGCCTCGCCACGGTCAGCAGCGTCGACGTGAGTCCCGACCTGCGCCACGCCCGGGTCCTGCTGTCCGCCCTGGGCAGCGATCGCGAGCGCCAGGAGTGCCTGGTGGCGCTGCAGCACGCCCGGGGCTTCCTGCGCACGCAGCTCGCCCGTGGCCTCCGCCATATGAAGTCGATCCCGGAGCTGAACTTCGAGCTCGACCAGGGGCCCGAATACAGCCAACAGATAAGCACGATTCTCGAGGAACTCGACATCCATGACTGACGCACCCGAAGCCCTGCTGCGCGAGCTGCGCAGCCGCGAGCGTTTCCTACTCACCAGCCACGCCAACCCCGATGGCGACGCGGTCGGATCGGCCGTCGGCCTCGCCCGCATCCTGCGCGGCATCGGCAAGGGGGCGGTCGTCTGGAGCCACGATCCGACGCCCAAGGTCTACCAGGCGCTGCCCGGCGCCGATCGCATCCGGCACGGCGAAGAGCCGCCACCCGGCTTCCCGGACGGCTTCGACGCCCTGATCACGCTCGAGTGCCCGACCCTCGACCGCTCGGGGCTGCACGATCACCTGCTCGACGCGCTGCCGATCCTCAACATCGACCACCACCTGGGCAACGAGCAGTACGGGCTGGTCAACTGGGTGGACACGGCGGCGCCGTCGCTCGGCGAGATGATCCATCGTTTGGCGCGGGCGCTCAACGTCGGGCTCGACGAACCGACCGCGACCGCCCTCTACCTGACCCTGGTTACCGACACCGGCAACTTCCGGTTCGCCAACGCCACGGCGCGCGCCTTCGAAGCCGCCGGCGAGCTGGTCAAGGAGGGGGCGCGGCCGCAGCTGGTAGCCCGGTGGCTCTATGAGAGCCAGCCCGAGTCGGCGGTGCGCCTGCTCGGCGAGACCCTGCGGACTCTGGCGGTCGAAGCCGAGGGCCGGGTGGCGAGCGTGCTGCTGACCGAGGAGATGGCGGCCCGGGCCGGGGCGGCGCCGGGCGACTCCGAGGGCTTGATCGACGTGCCGCGCTCGATCGCAGGGGTGCAGGCGGTGGCGGTGGTGCGCGAGATCGGCCCCGGCAAGTGCAAGGTGTCCTTGCGCAGCCGCGGCGACCTCGACATCGAGCGCATCGCACGCGCGCACGGCGGCGGCGGCCACCGCAACGCGGCCGGATTCGCCGTCGACGGAGATTGCGAGACGGTGCGCGCCGACGTCGTGCGCCAGCTGACCGCGGCCCTGGGCTCGGCATGAAGGATGGACTGCTGCTGGTCGACAAGGCCCCCGGCTGGACCTCGCACGACGTGGTGCGCAGGGCGCGACGGCTGCTCGGCCAGAAGAAGATCGGCCACTGCGGCACCCTCGACCCGGCGGCCACGGGGCTGCTGGTCCTGACCCTGGGCAAGGCCACGCGCCTGACCCGCTTCCTGATCAGCGCGCCCAAGGTATACGTCGGCACCATCCGCCTCGGCATCACCACCGACACCTACGACGCGACCGGTCAGGTGGTCGGCGAAGGCTCGACCGAGGACGTCACCGACGAGCGGATCGAGCGCGCGATGGCGGCCGCGGTCGGCACCTTCGAGCAGGCGGCCCCGGCGTTCAGCGCCAAGAAGGTCGGCGGCGTCAAGTACTACGAGCTCGCCCGGCGCGGCGAGAAGGTGCCGGAGAGCCGCAAGGAGATCACCCTCTTCGACTTCCGTCCGACCGGGCCGCTCGAGGACGACCGCGTGCCCTTCCGCCTGGCCTGCACCTCGGGCACCTACGTCCGCAGCCTCGCCTTCAGCCTCGGCGAGGAACTCGGATGCGGCGCCCACCTGGCGGCGCTCGAGCGCCTCCAGATCGGCCCGTTCCGGCTCGAGGACGCCATCGACCTCGAGAGCCTGGGTGAGGATCCGCGGCCGGAGGATCTGCCGGCGAGTGCCTGGATCCCGCTCGACGACATCCCGCTGCCGTTCGGCCGGGTCGACGCCGACGCGCAGCAGGAGCGCCGCATCGCCAACGGCCAGACGGTGCTCATCCGCCGGCTCGACGCGGGCGAGGGCGACTGGGTCAAGCTGGTCAGCCCGACCAATCGCCTGATCGCCGTCGGCAGCGTCACCGAGCGGATCGGGGACTCGGGCGTCGGCGTCATCCAACCCCGCATTGTTTTCAAGAATTAGCGCGCCGGTCAGGCGCCCTCTTGTGGTACCATCCCACCGTTTGTAGAGGAGATTTGTCTTGTCATTCGCAGAAGCCAAAGCCGGGATCATCGAAGAGAGCCGGCTGCACGATAGCGACACCGGCTCGCCTGAGGTCCAGGTGGCCCTGCTAACCCACAGAATTCAGCAGCTCACCGAGCACTTCAAGACGCACGCGAAGGACCACCACGGCCGTCGCGGGCTGCTCAAGCTGGTCGGCCGCCGGCGCCGCCTGCTCGACTACCTGAAGAGGCAGGATTTCGAGCGCTACCGCACGACCATCACGCGGCTTGGCATACGGAAGTAGACCGATTCCCCCGACGCTCTGGGACATTTCACGACGCGCCGCACGGGCGCGATAAGAGCTCGTACGCGAGCAGGGCACCGGTGCCGAAGCGAGTCGCTTCCCCACCGCCGGCCCGGTAGACAGAAGAGAGAGAAAAGAGAAGAAGAGAGATGAAAGTAACCCAAGAAGTACCCGTCGGCTCCGGCAAGCTGCAGTTCGAAACCGGCAGGATGGCCAAGCAGGCCGACGGCGCCTGCGTCGTCCGGCTGGGCGACTCGGTCGTCCTGGTCACCGCCTGCATGGCCCGCGGCGGCGCGCCGCGCCCCTTCCTGCCGCTGACCGTCGAATATCGCGAGTACACCTACGCCGGCGGCCGCATCCCCGGAGGCTTCTTCAAGCGCGAGGGCCGTCCGTCGGAGAAGGAGATCATCACCT
>JBFGLX010000244.1:0-5677 GCA_041575955.1 Thermoanaerobaculia bacterium | reverse complement strand
GTCAGTACATGGGCGAGGTCACCACCGCGGTCAAGTACGGGATGAAGATCACCCACGTCCTGCTCAACAACTCGGAGCTGGGCAAGATCTCCAAGGAGCAGCGCGCCGGCGACTGGGAGGTGTGGCAGACCTCGCTCCACAATCCCGACTTCGCCCGCTACGCCGAGCTGTGCGGCGCCCTCGGCGTCCGGGTGACCGAGCGGTCGGAGCTCGACGACGCGCTCGCTCGCGGCCTCGCCCACGACGGCCCGAGCCTGATCGAAGTCGTCACCGACGCGGAGCTGGTCTAGCCTGACCTTCTCACCAGCCTTCGCCCACAATGCCGCAACTATCTGAATCTGCTGCGTTTCGCTCCCGTCGGACTCCCCGACGCATGTCCAATGCGCCTTCGTCGCCCTCGGTCGCAAGCCTTGCATTTCCAGGCATTTGCGGCCTTCTGCATCGAATGCCGGTGAGAAGGTCGGGCTAGCCGGCGCCATGCGCGACATCGAGCGTTCCCTGCCCGCGGCCCTCGCCGCCGCGGCTGCACGCCACCCGGACCGGGTGATCGGGGTTTTCGACCGGCGTGGACGCACGCCCGAGACCCGGACCCACGCCGAGGTCCTGCGCTCGGCGCGCCGGACGGCGGAGCGGATGGCGGGGCTGGGCGTCGGCGAGGGCGATCGGGTGATCGTTTGCCTGCCCACTTCCTGGGAGTGGTTCGACGCCTGGCTGGGAACGCTGCTGCGCGGGGCGATCCCGGTGGCGATGGCGCCGGCGGTCGCGGGAGCGCCGGCCGGCGAGCGCATCGCCGAGGCGGTGTCGCTGGTCGGCGCGCGGCTGGTGGTCGGCGGCCGGGAGCTCGAGGGTGGCCCGAGCGCCGAGCGCGAGCGGCTGTACGGGGCCGCCGCGCTCACGCCCGAGGAGCTCGAGTCGGCGCCGGCCGCCAAAGGCCTGCGCGAGCCGGCGCCCGAACCGGGCGCGCTCGCCTTCCTGCAGTTCACCAGCGGCTCGACCGGGCGTCCGCGGGCGGTCATGATCCCGCATCGCGCCGCGCTGCATCAGGCCTACGCGCAGGACGAGGTGGTCGGCGCCCCGTGGGGCGTGCCGAGCCGGGAGAGGTTCGACGCCCTGGTCTCCTGGCTGCCGCTCTACCACGACATGGGTCTCCTGGGCATCTTCTACTCGATCCTCAACGGCCGCGATCTCTGGCTGCTGCCGCCGCAGGCGTTCCTCGCCCGCCCGCGGAGCTGGCTGGAGGCCGCCGGCAGCCGCGGCACGACGGTCACGGCGGCGCCCAATTTCGGCTACCAGCTGTGCACGGAGCGGCTCGATAGCGAGCAGGCCGAGGGCCTCGACCTGGCCGGGTTCCAGGCGGCCCTCACGGGCGCCGAGATGGTGCGCGCCGACACCATTGACGCCTTCAGCGAGCGCTTCGCCGCGCACGGCTTCTCCCGCGAGAGCTTCCGGCCGTGCTACGGACTGGCCGAAGCGACGCTCGCCGTGACCCTCGACCGCGGCGGCGGACCGCGCGCGGTACCGGTCCCGGGCGGCGCCGACGCCGGCCTCGGCCTCGACCGTCTGGTGAGCAACGGCGAGCCGATCCCCGGCACCGAGCTGCAAATCACCGCTCCCGACGGCTCGGTCCTGCCGCCGGGCGAGCTGGGGGAGGTCCGGATCAAGGGGCCGTCGGTCTTCCTCGGCTACTACGACGATCCCGAGGCGACCGCCGAGACCCTGGTCGACGGCTGGCTGCGCGCTGGCGACCTCGGCTTCGTCGACCGGGGCGAGCTGTTCATCGCCGGACGGCTCAAGGAGATCCTGATCGTGCGCGGGCAGAACCTGATGCCGCACGAGTTCGAGCGGCTCGCCGAGAGCGCCACCGGTGGCGGGGGCGCGGCGCGCGCGGCCGCCTTCTCGGTCGCCCGCGGACCCGAGGGCGAGGAGGTCATCCTGGTGGTCGAGCTGGCGCGGTCGGACGCCCCGGGCCTGGCCGAGATCGCCGCCGCGGTGCGCAGCCGGATCGGCCGCGAGCTGGCGCTGCCGGTGGCCGACGTGGCTCTGGTCCGCCGCGGTCGCATTCCGCGCACCACCAGCGGCAAGGTCAAGCGCGACGAGGCCCGGCGCCTCTACCTGGCCGGCGAGCTGCAGCGGCTCGGATAAGGGCGGTGCCGGCGAGCTCGACCGCTACCACCGGGGCCGCGGGCGCTGGCCCCGTCGCGAAAAGTGTGTCGAAATGGTAGATTACGCCGACCGGCCGGGCAAACTCTCTGGGGAAGGCATGGCGAAATCGCTCTATCTCGTGAATCCGAAGTCGGAGGCCCCGAGCTATTTCGGAGCCGAGTTCTACGAGCACTGGGGCTTTCCGCGCACACAGCTGCTGGCCGATCTGGCGACCACCACCGTGGCGGCCATGGCCCCGGACGACTGGCAGGTCGAGATCTGTGACGAGTACATCCAGACGGTCGATCTCGACAAGGACGTCGACTTCGTCGGCCTTACCGGCAAGATTACCCAGGCACGAAGGATGTTCGAGCTGGCTGCCGAGTTCCGGCGCCGCGGCCGCACGGTGATCATCGGCGGACCCTACGCCTCGCTCTCGCCAGAGGAGGTTCGCGGCCACTGCGACGTTCTGGTGATCGGCGAGCTGGAGGCGATCGCCGAGCGGTTCTTCGCCGAGCTCGACAGCGGCGAGTTCGCGCCCGAGTACCTGATCGAGGACAAGCCCGATCTCGCCACGTCGCCGATGCCGAGGTGGGACCTCTATCCCAACCACCGGGCGCTCGCCGGCTGCATCCAGACCTCCCGCGGCTGTCCCTTCGAATGCGAGTTTTGCGACGTCATCCAGTACCTCGGTCGCAAGCAGCGGCACAAGTCGATCGAGCAGATCGTCGCCGAGCTCGAGCGCATCTACGAACTCGGCTATCGGCGGGTGTTCCTGGCCGACGACAACTTCACGGTCTACCGGCGCCGGGCCAAGGAGGTGCTGGCGGCGCTCGCCGAGTGGAACCGGCGCCACGCCGAGGACCCGGTCGCCTTCGGCACCCAGGTGTCGATCGACGCCGCCCGCGATCCCGAGATCATGCGCCTGCTCGGCGATGCCGGCATGACCTGGGTCTTCATCGGCATCGAGACGCCGAACGAGGAGAGCCTCAAGGAGACCAAGAAGCGTCAGAACGTCGGCGTCGACCTGGGCCAGCAGATCGAGGTCTTTCTCGACCACGGCATTCACGTGACCGCCGGCATGATCGTCGGCTTCGACCACGACGGCCTCGACATCTTCGGCCGCCAGTACGAGTTCGCGATGTCGACGCCGATTCCGATGTTCAGCCTGGGGGCGCTGGTGGCGCCGGCGGCGACTCCGCTGCACGAGCGGATGGAGGCCGACGGCCGGCTCCTCGAACAGGCCGCCGAGGTTGCCGGCAACCCCTGGGACACCAACATCCGGCCGACGCAGATGACCCGCGAGCAGCTGCTCGACGGCCTGCGCTGGCTGTGCAACCGGCTCTACCGCCCAGAGGAGTTCGGACGCCGCGTGGTGCGGATGATCGAGGCGATCGGCCCCCCCCCGGCATGGTGGCGCCCCGCCGCCGCCGCCGGCTCGTCGCGGCGCCACGTCAGCAGCGAAGGGCTGGCGATCCTGAAGCGGCTGATTCGGCAGGGTCCCGAGGAGCGGGCGATGTACAGGCGAATTTGCGCCGCCCTGGAGGGCAAGCCCCAGGCCCACCCGCAGGTGATGCACGCGCTGCAGCTCTACGCCCAGGTCCGCTGTCTCTACGACGTCGGCCAGTTCTGGGAGCCCCGCCTGGCCGAGCAGGTGCCGTTCGCGAGTCTCTCGTCGCCGTCGGCCGGCGCCGAGTCGCTGGTGACGATCGGCAGCTGATCGGAGACCGGCCGATGGATCGCAAGCAGCTCGCGCTCGAGGTGGTAGCCGAGGTCAGCGGAGTCGAGGTCGAGAGCCTGCAGCCGCGAACCGAGCTGGTCGCCGACCTCGGCATCGACTCTCCCAAGGCCCTGCACCTGTTGGTCGAGCTCGAGGATCGGCTGGGGATCGAGGTCGACGACGACGAGGTGATCGGGCTCGAGACCGTCGGCGACGTCCTCGACGTGATCGAACGCTACGAAGGCGCAGACTGACCGCCGCCATCAAGTCCCTTCTCGATCGCCTGGTGCCGCTCGGCGCCCTGCTCCTGCGGCTGCCGCTGCTGCTCCTGGCCGCCACCTGGCGGATCCGATTCGTCGGTAGCGAAGGCACCCCCGAAGCGCTGGCGCGCGCCGGCCAGCCGGCGATCTACGCCTTCTGGCACCAGAGCCTCTATGCCTGCGGGTATCACCTCTACCGCCTTCGGCGTCGCCACGGGCTGCGCCTGGCGCTCCTGGTGAGCCTCTCGCGCGACGGCGAGCTGGTGGCGCGACTCTCCCGCGCCTCGGGGTTCGAGACGGTGCGCGGATCGACCTCGCGCGCCGGGCTCAGCGGTCTGCTCAAGCTGCGGCGCGCCTTGGTGCGGGGCGGGGCATCGGTCCTCGCCGCGCCCGACGGGCCGCGCGGTCCCGCCCGTCGCTGCCAAAGTGGCATCGTCGTACTGGCGGCTACCTCCGGCGCCCCGATCGTGCCGCTGGCCTCGGCCGCCGACCGCTGCTGGCGTCTCCGATCGTGGGACCGCCTGGTGATTCCCAAGCCGTTCGCCCGGGTGGCGGTGGGCATCGGCGAGCCGATCGCGGTCGCGGGCAGCGACGATGCCTCGACGGTCGCCGAGCGTCTCGGCCTCACCCTCGACCGGCTGACCGAGGCGTGCGAGAGGGCTTCATCAGGTAGTGGCTGACCCACCACTCCTGGCCGCGGTGGCAGCCGAACAGCTCGGCGCAGGCCATGAAGAAGATCCGCCAGCGCCGGTGCCAGAGCTCGGCGCTGCCCGCGCCGTAGGTACGCTCGAAGATGGCCAGGATCTCGTCCCGGCGCCGGTCCATCCGGCGCAGCCAGGCCTCGGCGGTCCGCTGGTAGTGCTCGCCGCTGAACGACCACTGGTGATCCAACTCGAGCTGGTCCTGGAATCGGTGGAGCAGGTCGTCCGACGGCATCAGGCCGCGGGTGAAGAAATGCTGGGCCAGCCAGTCGTCCCGCTCGCCGACCTCGAACGTGTAGGGCCAACGACGGTGGCAGAAGAGGTGGACCAGTAGCCGCCCGTCCGGGCGCAGCCACCCGCGGATCCGCCTCAGGAGCTCGCGGTAGTTGCGCATGTGCTCGAACATCTCGACCGAGACCACCCGATCGAAGGTCGCGCCGGTCGCGAAGTCGTTCATGTCGGCGGTCACGACCTCGAGGTTGCCGAGACCGCGCTCGGCGGCCTGGCGATCGATGAGCTCCTTCTGGGGGCCGGAGTTGGAGACCGCGACGATGCGGCCGCCCGGGTACCGCTCGGCCATCCAGAGCGCCAGCGAGCCCCAGCCGCAGCCGAGCTCGAGAATCTCCATGCCGTCCTCGAGCCCGGCGTTCGAGCAGGTGCGGGCGAGCATCGCGTCCTCGGCCGCGTCGAGGTCGGGGGTCCCGGCGGGCCAGAAGCAGCAGCTGTACTTGAGGCGGCGTCCGAGCGCCAGCCGGAAGAACTCCGCCGGCACCTCGTAGTGCTGGCGGTTGGCGCTGGCCGGTTCGGGCGCCACCGGGCTGGCGTCCATCTCGGCGACCAGGGCGGCGATCAGC
>JBFGLX010000243.1:0-5691 GCA_041575955.1 Thermoanaerobaculia bacterium | reverse complement strand
GCGAGAAGGCGGTCGCCGGCGCCGGGTCGGTGTAGTCGTCGGCCGGCACGTAGATCGCCTGGATCGAGGTCACCGCGCCCTGGTTGGTCGAGGTGATGCGCTCCTGCAGCTCGCCCATCTCGGTGCCCAGCGTCGGCTGGTAGCCGACCGCGGACGGCATGCGGCCGAGCAGCGCCGACACCTCGCTGCCGGCCTGCGAGAAGCGGAAGATGTTGTCGATGAACAGCAGCGTGTCCACGCCGGTCTGGTCGCGGAAGTACTCGGCCATGGTGAGCGCCGACAGACCGACCCGCAGGCGGGCGCCGGGCGGCTCGTTCATCTGGCCGAAGACCATCACGGTCTTGTCGATGACGTGCTCGCCGGTGTCGCCGATCTGCGCCTCCTGCATCTCGAGCCACAGGTCGTTGCCTTCGCGGGTGCGCTCGCCGACGCCGGCGAAGCACGAGTAGCCGGCGTGGAAGCGCGCCAGACGGGCGATCAGCTCCTGGATGATCACCGTCTTGCCGACGCCGGCGCCGCCGAACAGGCCCGCCTTGCCACCGCGCACCAGCGGGCAGAGCAGGTCCATCACCTTGATGCCGGTCTCGAACAGCTCGGTCTTGGCCGACAGGTCGGGCAGCTCGGGCGGCTCGCGGTGGATCGAGCGGCGCTCCATCGTGGCCACCGGGCCGCGGTCGTCGATCGGCTCGCCGACCAGGTTGAACACCCGGCCGAGGGTCTCCTCGCCGACCGGCACCGAGATCGGGCTGCCGGTATCGAGCACCTGCTGGCCGCGCTGGACCCCGTCGGTGGAGTCGAGCGCCACCGCGCGGACCCGGCCGCCGCCGAGATGCTGGGCCACCTCGCACCACAGCACACCCTGCTCCTTCTCGCCCAGCACGGTGCGCTCCACGTCGAGCTTCAAAGCGTTGTAGATCGCCGGTAGCCGCCCCTCGTCGAACTGGGCGTCGAGGATCGAGCCGATGACCTGGGTTACCTTGCCGTGATTCACTTCTGCTTCTGCCATCTTCGCTTTTCCTTCGAACGGTTGCGGCCTAGGCCAGGGCGTTGGCGCCGCCGACGATGTCGAGCAGCTCCATCGTGATCTGGGTCTGGCGCGCCCGGTTGTACTGCTGGGTGAGACGCTTGATCATGTCGCCGGCGGCGTCGGTGGCTGCCTTCATCGCCACCATGCGAGCGATCTGCTCGCTGACCGCGGCGTCGGTAAAGCACTGGAACAGGCGGACCCGCACGCTCGCCGGCAGCAGCTCCTCGAGCAGCCGCTCGGGGTCGGGCGAGAACTCGTACTCGACGCTCGGCGCAGCCTCGGCGTCGCTCGGCGCGCCGGCCAGCGGCAGGATCCGCTCGACCACCGGCTGCTGGCGACCGGCCGACAGGAAGCGCATGTAGGCAACGTCGACCGACGCGATCTCGCCGGCCGTGAACCGCGCCATCAGCCGGTTGGCGATCGGCTCGACGCTGTCGAAGCGGGGAGCGTCGCCCAGGTCGGTGATGCGCGCCGCCATCTCCCGGCCCAGGAAGCGGAAGTAGGAGACCCCCTTCTTGCCGATCATGGTGACGTCGGCCGGTCGCGGCGCCGAGTCGATCGCCTCGATCGCCGCGCGCAGCACGTTGGCGTTGTAGCCGCCGCACAGGCCGCGGTTGCTGGTCAGCACCAGCAGCGCGCCGCGCTCGGCCTCGGGGTCGGCGGCCATCAGCGGGTGGCGCTGCTCGCCGGCGGCGCGCGACAGGTTCTCCATCAGCTGGGTGAGCTTCTCGGTGTACGGCTTGCCGGCCACCGCCCGCTTGTGGGCGGCCTGGAAGCGGGCGGTTGCGATCAGCTGCATGGTGCGCGTGATCTTGCGAATGTTGCGCGCCGCTTTGCGCCGCTTGACTAGCTCCCTGCGGTTGGCCATCGGTGAGGCTCTTCAGGTGGGACGGGATGGGAACGGCCGCGCCGTTCAGCCGGCCTCGTCGTCGCTCAGGAAGTGGCTCTTGAAGTCGTCGATGACGCGGCCGATCTTCTCGCCCAGCTCGTCGGAGAGCTGACCGGTGTCGCGCAGCTCGGCCAGCAGCTCGGGGAACTCGTCGCGGAAGTGCTTGAGCATCGCCACCTCGAAACCGGGCACCGAGGCCACCGGCACGTCGTCGAGATGCCCCCTGGTGCCGGCCAGGATGCTGACGATCTGCTCCTCGACCGGGTACGGCTGGTACTGCGGCTGCTTGAGCAGCTCCACCATCCGCTCACCGCGGTCGAGCTGGCGCTGGGTGGCCTTGTCGAGCTCGGTGCCGAGCTGGGCGAACGCCTCCAGCTCGCGGTAGGCGGCGAGGTCGAGCCTGAGCGAGCCGGCGATCTTCTTCATCGCCTTGACCTGGGCGTTGCCGCCGACTCGCGACACGCTGATGCCGACGTTGACCGCCGGCCGCACGCCGGCAAAGAACAGGTCGGGCTCGAGGTAGATCTGCCCGTCGGTGATCGAGATCACGTTGGTGGGGATGTAGGCCGAAACCTCGCCTTCCAGGGTCTCGATCAGCGGCAGCGCGGTCATCGAGCCGCCGCTGTCGGGGAACTTGTGGAGCTTGAGCCCGTCCTTGTCCGGCAGGCTGCCGAGCCAGGCCTCGGCCCGCTTGCGGCCCTGCTCGCGGTGGTAGATCCCCGCCGGGTCGTCGGGGCGCTGCTCCGGCGGCGCCTCGACGCCGTCGGGGTGGGGTTTGGCCAGCGAGCGGTCGGTAGCGTCGTCGGGCGCGTCGGCCGGCACCACCGCGTACTCGTCGCGCAGCTTGACCGCGCGCTCGAGCAGCCGCGAGTGCAGGTAGAAGACGTCGCCGGGATACGCCTCGCGTCCCGGCGGCCGGCGCAACAGCAGCGACAGCTGCCGGTAGGCGTGCGCCTGCTTCGACAGGTCGTCGTAGACCACCAGCGTGGCGCGCCCCTGCGTGTACATGAAGTACTCGGCCATGGCGGCACCGGCGTACGGCGCGATGTACTGCAGCGGCGCCGGGTCCGCGGCCGAGGCCGAGACCACGATGGTGTAGTCCATGGCGCCGGTCTCGGTGAGCTTGTCGATCACCCCGACGACCGTCGACTCCTTCTGGCCGATCGCCACGTAGACGCAGACCACGTCCTGACCGCGCTGGTTGATGATGGTGTCGACCGCGATCGCGGTACGGCCGGTCTTGCGGTCGCCGATGATCAGCTCGCGCTGGCCGCGGCCGATCGGGATCATCGAGTCGATCGCCTTCAACCCGGTCTGCAGCGGCTCGTTCACCGGCTGGCGGGCGGCGATGCCGGGCGCCTTGTACTCGAGTGGCCGGCGGTGGGGGGTCTCGACGACGCCCTTGCCGTCGAGCGGCCGGCCCAGCGGGTCGACCACGCGGCCCACCAGCGCCTCGCCGCACGGCACGCTCAGCAGCTCTCCGGTGCGGCGCACCTCGTCGCCCTCCTTGATGTCGAGGTAGTCACCGAAGATGACGACGCCGACCGAGCTTTCCTCCAGGTTGAACACCTGGCCGAACTGGCCGTTCTCGAACTTGAGCTGCTCGCCCGCCAGGGCGTTGGACAGCCCGTAGACGCGGGCGATGCCGTCGCCCACCTCCAGCACCCGCCCCACCTCGGCGAGGTCGATCTCGCTGCGGTAGCCGCGAATCTCCTCGGTCAACACCGAGGCAATCTCATCAACCCTCAGTTTCATCGCTTCACCTGCCGGTTGCGGAGCCGTCGGACGCCCAGGCCCGGCCGCTCCTCGGGTTTCAGTTGTCGAAGTATTCCTTGCCGCCGTGCAGCTCGACCGACGCCCGCTGGTGCAGCCGGTCGCGCACCTCGTGGATCTGGCGCGACAGGCTGGCGTCGACCTTGCGGTCGCCGACCTGCAGCACCAGGCCGCCGATCAGCTCGGGGTCGACGCGCTCGACCAGCCGCGCCCGGCCGCCGGCGAAGCGGCCGGCGACCTCGGCGATGCGCCGGCGCAGCGCGTCGCTCAGCTCGACCGCGCTGGTGACGTGGACGTCCACCTCGCCGCGGCGTGTCTCGTTGACCCGGCGGTAGGCCTCGGCCAGCGCCGCCACCAGGCCCAGCCGGCCCTTGCGGTTCATAACCTGCAACGCGTCGACAACCAGGTCGCTCAGCCGGCCGCGCAGCGCCCGGTGCAGCACCCCGGCGCGCGCCTCCTCGTCGACCAGCGGCGAGGAGAGGAAGCCCGCCAGCTCCGGCCGTCCGGCCAGCAGCTCGGCCGCCGCTGCCAGCTCCTGCTCGACGGCGTCGGCTTCCCCGGCCTCGTCGGCCAGGCCGACCAGCGCCCGGGCGTAGACGCCGGCGACTTCCAGCTCCTTTTCGTCGACCCGTTTCACGTTCCGTCCGTGCCTAGTGGCTCTCGCTCGCGCTCAGCTCGTCGAGAGACTCGGAGATCAGCCGCTCGTGATCCTCGGCCTTGACCTCGCGCCGCAGGACGCGTCCGGCGAGCTCGGTGGCCAGCGAGGCGCTGGTGGCGTACAGCTCCTTGACCGCGGTCTGCTGGGCGATCGAGATCTCGCGCTTGGCGCGCTCGACCATCTTGTCGGCCTCCTCGCGCGCCTGCTCCTCGATCCGGCGCCGCACCTGCTCGGCGTCGCGGCGGCCCTCCTCGACGATCGACGTCGCCTCGGCGCGCGCCGCGGTCAGCTTGTCCTCGTACTGCTTGAGACGCAGCTCGGCTTCCTCGCGGTCCGCCTTGGCCTTCTCGAGCGACTCGCGGATGAACTGCTCACGCTGCTGCAGGGTCTCGAGCAGCGGCCCCCAGGCGTACTTGCCGAGGACGAACAGCACCAACCCGAAGACGACCAGCGTCCAGATGGCGTTGCCGAGGTCGCCGGCGAAGATGTTGCTCTCGCCGCCCCCCGCCGCCATTGCCGGCGCCGCCGTTCCCAGCAGCAGAATCGGGATCCAACGTTTCATCGTGCCAGCTCTAGGCCGGCCGGCGTTGCCGGGCCCGTGGACCAACCAAGCCCGGCAGGCCGGCGTCAGGCGATCCAGATGACGATCAGCGCGAAGAAGGTGGCGCCCTCGATGAGCGCCGCGGTGAGGATCATCGGGGTGAAGATCTGGCCCGCGACCTCCGGCTGGCGCGCCATCGACTCGACGGCGCTGCCGCCGATGCGGCCGATGCCGGCCGCCGCGCCCATGATCACCAGGCCGGCGCCGATGGCGCCGCCCAGCTTGGTGGCGCCACGGGTGGTCAGAAACGTCGCGGACTCGGTATCGGCCGCGGCGTCGGCGGCGCCCTCCACGGCGCCGGCGGCCGGGGCGAAGGTCAGGGCCAGGCCCACGACCATCAGGACCAGCGCGAACTTCGACAGCCTCTTATTCATCGATCCAACCTCTCGTCAGCAGTGGACAGCCGGGCGGGGCCGGGGCCACAGGTTCTACCGTTCAGGGATTCGCCGCCACCCGAGCTCCCCACAGCTTCGCGGGCGCGGCAAGCGTTGTTGCGCGATCAGTGAGCGGACGCTTCCTCGTGCTCGTCGTGGTGGAAAACGACCGACATGCCGATGAACAGGGTCGTCAGGAAGGCGAAGATGAACGCCTGCAGGAACGCGACGAAGATCTCCAGCATGTTGAGCGCCACGCTGCCCAGCACCACCGGCACGGCCACGCCGAAACCCATCGCGGCGCTCTTCGAGCCGGCCGACAGCACCAGGCTGAGCAACACCGCCAGGATCAGGTGGCCGGCCAGCATG
>JBFGLX010000242.1:0-5721 GCA_041575955.1 Thermoanaerobaculia bacterium | reverse complement strand
CGACCCTGGAGATCCCGGGCGGGATGGTCGATGCGGGCGAAGACGCGCGCGCGGCGGCCGCGCGCGAGCTCGAAGAGGAGACCGGGCTCCGGGCGCGCACGCTGACCCGGCTGGGGTTCACCCATCCGAACCCGGCGTTCCTCGACAACCGGCTGACGACCTGGCTGGCGACCGATCTCGAAGAGCTCGACGAGGAGCGCCGAACGTTCGGCGTCGACGGCGAGGAGATCCGCCGGGAGACGGTGCCGCTCGATACGATCCCGGAGCTGATCGCCGCCGGCGAGATCTCCCACTCGCTGGTGGTGGCCGCGTTCTATCTGCTCGAACGCAGGTAGAATGGTCCCGGCCGGCCGGGCAGGGCCGCCTGCCGAGCGGCGCTGGCCTGGGTGCCCGGAATGAACGAGCCGACCGCAGCCGCCCGCGCCGCCGACACCATCCACCGCAGCTTCGACGAGTACCACAACCTCTTCC
Source organism: Thermoanaerobaculia bacterium (assembly GCA_041575955.1). Lineage (GTDB taxonomy): Bacteria > Acidobacteriota > Thermoanaerobaculia > Multivoradales > JAHEKO01 > JAHEKO01. The sequence goes on along the minus strand of JBFGLX010000242.1, from coordinate 5,250 downwards.
GCGAGATCACGCGGCGCGCCCGCGATCGCTTCGAGCGCGGCGACTGGGACGGCATTCGGCGCGACACGGTGAGGCGGCTCGACCTGCACGAGAAGACCATCGGCGACACGCTCGAAGCGCTCGAGCGGCAGCTGGCGGAGAAGCTCTCCGATCGCGAGCTGTGGGTGGCGATGAAGGGCGTCTACTGGCGCGAGGTCCTCGGCCGCGACGACTTCGAGCTCGCCCAGACCTTCTTCAACTCGTTGACGCGACGCGTCTTTCCGCACGACGGGGTCGATCCGGCGCTCGACTTCACCGGCGCCGATTTTCCGCTCCCCTTCCGCGGCTGGGAGATGGCCAGCGCGCGCATGTACGCCGTCCAGCGCGCCGAGCCCGAGATCCTGGCGCGCATCGTCGAGGATGCCGCCTTCCGCGCGCCGTTCGAGGACCTGCGCCGCGATTGCGCGCTGGCGGCCGAGCGCATCGAGCGCCGGGTGAGGGAGACGTTCGGCGCGCGCGAGTTCGAGGCGCTCGACGTGCTGCGGCCGGTGCTGGTCCGCAACAAGGCCGCCTACCTGGTCGGCCGCGTCCGCCGCGGCGAGCGGCTGATGCCGGTGGTCCTGGCGATCGTCAATCGCGACGGCCGCCTGTTGCTCGACGCCGTTCTGACCACCGAGGAGGAGGCCAGCATCCTGTTCTCGTTCGCCCGCTGGTACTTCCACGCCGACATCGGCAGCCCGCGCGAGATGATCGGCTTTCTGCGCTCCATTTTGCCGCGCAAGCGGGTCGCCGAGCTCTACATCTCGCTGGGCTACAACAAGCACGGCAAGAGCGAGTTCTATCGCGACCTGGTGCGCTACATCGGCTCGTCGCGCGAGCGCTTCGTCGTCGCCCCGGGCGTCCCCGGTCTGGTGATGGAGGTGTTCACCCTGCCCTCCTACGAGTTCGTCTTCAAGGTGATCAAGGACTTCTTCCCGCCCGAGAAGCGCACCACGCGCGCCGAGGTCCGGGAGCGCTACCGCGAGGTGCTGCGCCACGACCGGGTCGGCCGGCTGGTCGACTTTCAGGAGTTCGAGCACGTGAAGGTCCCGCGCTCGAGGTTCGAGGAGGGCCTGCTGCGCCAGCTCCTTGAAAGCTCGTCGAAGACGGTGTCGATCGCCGGCGACGACGTCGTCATCCGGCACATGTACGTCGGCCGGCGGGTGACGCCGCTCGACATCTTCCTGCGCGAGAACGGCGACGGCGAGGCCGCGCGCTCGGCGGTGGTCGACTGGGGGACCGCGCTCAAGGAGCTGGCCGCGGCCAACATCTTCGCCGGCGACATGCTGCTCAAGAACTTCGGCGTCACCCGCCACGGCCGGGTGGTCTTCTACGACTACGACGAGCTCTGCCCGGTGGCCGACTGCAACTTCCGGCGGGTGCCGCCGGCGCGCCACATCGACGACGAGATGGCCGCCGAGCCCTGGTTCTCGGTCGCCGACAACGACATCTTTCCGGAGGAGCTGCGGACCTTCATCGGGCTCGGCGGCGGCCTGCTCGCGAGCTTCGACGAGCACCATCGCGACCTCTTCTCGGTCGACTTCTGGCAGGGCATCCAGCAGCGCACGCGCGGCGGCGAGTTCCTCGACTTCTATCCCTACGGCGGCGCCAGCCGGCTGCACGGCGCGCCGGAGCTGGCGTCGACCGAGCTGGGCTAGCCCAGGGAGCTAGCGCGGCAGCACCAGGGCCCGGTCGGCCGGCAGGTCCCGGATCACCAGCCGACCGCCGTCGAGCGCACGCAGAGCGAGGCGATCGATCCTGGGCGCCGTCCCGAGGCCGAAGTGGAAGCGCGGGTCGCCGGCCGAAAGGTAGGAGGCGCCCACCACGCGATGACGTTCCCGGACGCTGCCGGCGGCCTCGACCGACACGCGGAGCGCGCCGGGCGCGTCCACCATCAGCCAGGCGCCCCGCCGCCGTGAGTCGTTGCGCAGCAGGGTGGGCGGCGCGTCGACGTTCGAGATGGCGAGATCCAGATCGCCATCGCCGTCGATGTCTCCGACCGCCAGGCCGCGGCTGGACTCGGTCGTCTCGAGGCCGGGGCCGGCTGCCGCTCCGACCTCTCGGAACCTCCCGCCGTCGAGCTCGAGGAGCGTGTTGCGCTGCCGGAAGCCGATTCCCGCCTGCGGCGCCAGATCGGCCTGCGGGTAGATGTGGCCGTTGGCGATGAAGAGCTCCAGATCGCCGTCGAGATCGAGGTCGGAGAGCGTGGTGCCCCAGGAGAGCGGCCAGTAGCTCGGCTCGCTGACGCCGAGCGGCCGGCTGACGTCCTCGAACACGAGATCGCCGAGATTGCGGTAGAGGGTGGACGCGTCCTTGTAGAAGTTGGTCACCAGGACGTCGAGTCGCCCGTTGTCGTCGAGGTCGGCCAGGGCGAGGCCCATCCCGGCCTGCGCGTTGCCGGCCGCGTCGAGGGCGGCGCCGCTCCACAGCCCGACCTCCCGGAACCGGCCGCCGAGGTTCTCGTAGACGTAGTTGGGATTGGAGTCGTTGGCGACGTAGAGGTCGAGGTCGGCATCGCCGTCGAGGTCGGCGGCGGCGACACCGAAGGAGTAGAAGAGGCCGACGTCCTCGAGGCCCGCCGATCCGGTCGCGTCCTCGAAGCGTCCGCCGCCCAGGTTCTCGAAGAATCGGTTGCCGAGCCCCTCGAGGCCGAAGGGCCCGAACATCACCTTCATTCCCTCCCAGTCGAGCCTCGGCTCCGCGGTCAGAACCTCGTCGAGCGTGCAGTCGATGTAGGCGCCGAGATAGAGATCCTCGTCGCCGTCGCCGTCGGCGTCGAAGAGGACGGCCCCGGTCGACCAGCCGTCGATGCCCGGGGCGTCCGCGAGGCGCTCGAAGGAGCCGTCGCCGCGATTGCGGTAGAGGACGTCCGGGCCGAAGTTGGAGACGAACAGGTCGGGCTCGCCGTCGCCATCGACGTCGCCGACCGCCACCCCGGTGCCCCAGCCGTCGTCGCCGACGCCGGCGCGGCCGGTCACGTCGTCGAAGGCGCCGTCGCCCCGGTTGCGGTAGAGCAGGTTGCGCCCGCGCTCGACCACCTCGTCGCCCTCGAGGCGCCAGCCGTTGACCAGGTAGAGATCGAGATCGCCGTCCCGGTCGTAGTCGAACAGCGCCAGCCCGGTACCACCCGATTCGAGGATGTGCGGCTTCTCCGGGCGACCGCACCAGGTGGCCGCCGTCAGGCCGGCCTCGGCGGCCCGGTCGACCAGGCGGACAGCGTCGGTCGCTCCGGAGGCCGTCGCCACCGGCGCCAGCGCGGCCAGCAGGAGGAGGGGAAGCGCCGGCTGAGCCGTCAACCCATGCCCAGGAGCTTCTTCGCCACCTCGTCGAAAGCCGCCCAGGCCGCCTTGCGGGCGTCCTCGCCGGTCGCCTGGCGCAGGGTGCTCACCGCCTCGAGCATCTTTTTCTTGGCCTTGCGGTTGACGACGACGTAGCCTTCCTCGAAGATGCCCTGCTCCTCGCCCGCGGCGTTGAAGTGGTGGCCGCCTTCGAGCAGGCGCTTGCGGATGCCGGCGATGGTGTTGTCGCCTTCGTTGGCGAACAGCGCCATGTGCGCGGCCGCCCCCTCCCAATTGGCCCTGTCGGCCATCCGCTTGGCGGTCTGGTAGTGGTCGTCGAGTATCGCCGTGACCAGGGAGGCTTCGGCGCTTCGCAGGGCGAGAATGCTGTCCGCCAGGGCCCCGTAGGCCTTGGCGATCGCCGCCGGCGTCTCCTGGGCTTGCGCCGGCACGACCAGCAGGGCCGCGGCGACGAGGAAAAGCGTGATCTTCGTTCTCATGTCTGGGCTCCCATGGATGAGGACAGCGGGCTCGCTGCCCTCGACACCCCCGAATCTAGCTGCGGGCGCGGGTGCCGGCACCACCTTTGCGGGTGGGACATACAGAGCCGAAGGTGCCGCGAGACTAGGCCTGACAGGCCTGGGGCTATCCGAGCGTGAAGAGGAGAAACGCCGCCAGGCTCGAGACGCTTCGCAGCCAGTGAAGTCTGCCCCAGCGGCGAAGCAGCTCCGGCACTTCCAGAGACTCGGGATCCAGGCCCGGAGCCAGAAGCCGGTCGTTGACCGGCTTGATGAGAACGAGCGTCACGGGGACGACGGAGCCGAGAAGCAGAGCCCCGACGAGCCACGCGACGCCAGAGTCCGAGAACCAGGCGAGCAGGCCACCGAGGGAGCCAACGACCGCCAGACTGGCCTGCATCGGCGCGGCGCGACGGTACATCGGTCGGAAGTAGCTGGTGGCGACGGAGCGGCCGGCCTCTGCGGCCGCCGGATGCTGGACCAGCGAGATATAGACCGCGGCGCCCGCGAAGACTCCCGAGCAGGCAGTGGCGAGAAGCTCGAACACGGATTGCATCGGTCGCGTAAGTCTAGCCCGCCCTTCTCACCAGCGTTCGATTCAGAGGACCGCAAGTGCCTGGAGATGAGAGGCTTGCGACCGAGGACGACGCAGGTGCAAAACGGCTCGGTTTCGTGACTCTCGTCGTCGGCGCCTACCCGTCGGCCAGCTCGAGCGGTCCCTCGATCTCGAGCTTCTCGCGCCGGTTCATCGACCAGGCCTGGTAGAGCGCGAAGCCGATGATCGCGAGGCCGATCAGGTTCTCCGGCAGGCCCGCGAACGGCGACGCGGCCGCGAAGAACAGCAGCATGCCGCCCATCAGGAGCTGCGAGCCGACGTCCGCCCCGGTCATGCCGTCGAGCAGCAGCAGCGGCTCCTCGAACTCCGGGTCGGTGAAGTTCGTCCGCTCCAGGCCGAGTTCTTCGATGGCGCTCGCGACCTCCTCGGCCACCGGCGGCGGCTCGGAGTCCATCCGCTCGCGGTAGTAGAGGACCGCGGGCGCGGTCGCGCTCACCGCCGCCAGCTCGGCGCGCAGCTGGTCGGTGGTGATCGGGTTGCCGTCGAGCCAGAGAGATTCGTCCTGGAGGATCGTGACCCTCGGGGCCTCGGCGTCGGTCGTCAGCGCGGCCGCCTCCTGCGCGATCATCGCGTCGATCTCGTCGACGATGAACGGGACGTAGGTGGCGACGATCGAGCCGTAGGTGATCGCCACCGCCAGCGCCTGGTAGAGCCAGCCGCCGCGCCCGCCGGCGCCCAGGCGCACGCCGCCGCCGACCAGGAAGCCGACCACGATCGCCACCAGGCCGACCTCGTAGCCGCTGAGCTTGAGGATGCCGAAGTAGATGCCCGCGCCGATCGCGCCGCCGAGCGCCCCGAAGCCGAGCGCCCGAGCGAACCT
>JBFGLX010000241.1:0-5747 GCA_041575955.1 Thermoanaerobaculia bacterium | reverse complement strand
GATAGACCGTCGGCTCGCCGCCGCAGATCGAGACGACCGGCGCCGCGCACTCGTCGACCGCTCGCAGACAGGCGTCGAGCGGCAGCCGGTCCTTGAGCTTGCCGGTGTGGCGCTCGGTCGCGCAGCCGATGCACGCCAGGTTGCAGGTGTAGAGGGGCTCGAGCATGAGCACGAACGGATAGCGCTTGTTGCCCGCCCAGGCCTGGCGGATCTGGTGCTTGATGGTGTCGGTCGTGATGTGCAGCGGAAAACGCATGGCTCGATGTTCCTCTGGCCGCTAGCCGCCGGCCGCGGTGTCCAGGGAGTCGACGTAGCTCGCCAGCGCGAGCAGCGGAAAGTAGATCGGGTAGTAGTGGTATCGCAGGTAGAAGACCTTGGGGAAGCCGGTGCCGGTCCACTCGGCGTCGTACCAGCCGCCGTCGTCCTGCTGGCGGTCGAGCAGGAACTGCACGCCGCGCACGACGCTGTCCGAGGAGACGTCGCCGGTCGCGAACAGCCCGAGCAGGGCCCAAGCGGTCTGGGAGGCGGTGCTCGGACCGCGCCCCTTGGTGGCCGGATCGTCGTACGACGCCGGCAGCTCGCCCCAGCCGCCGTCGAGATTCTGATGATTCCGCAGCCACTCCGCCGCGCGCCGGCCCCACTCCGCGGTCGTGTCCTCGCCGATGGCGCGCAGCCCCCACAGGGCCAGGTAGGTCCCGTAGATGTAGTTGCAGCCCCAGCGACCGAACCACGATCCGTCCGGCTCCTGCTGATCGCGCAAGAACTCGACCGCCCGGCGCACGGCCGGCGCTGCCGGGTCGTGCCCCCAGCGCGCCATCGCCTCCAGCACGCGGCCGGTGATGTCGGTCGTGCTCGGGTCGATCATGGCATTGTGATCGGCGAACGGGATGTAGGTCAGCGCCTCCCGGTCGCAGCCGCGATCGAACGAGGCCCAGCCGCCGTCGCTGTTCTGCATGCCGAGCACCCACTGCCAGGCGCGCTCGACCACTGCCTCCAGACGCGCCTCTGCCGCACCCGAGAGCTTCACCTTGCTGATCGCGGTGAGGATCTGGGCGGTGTCGTCGATGTCGGGATAGAACTCGTTGGCATATTCGAAGTACCAGCCGCCGACCGGCGTCTCCGGGTTCTTGACCCGCCAGTCGCCGGGCCTCTTGACTTCGCGATCGAGAATCCACTCGACCGCCGCCGTCAGCGCCGGGTCGCTCGCCGCCATGCCGGTCTCGCCCAAAGCGTTGATCGCCAGGCAGGTGTCCCAGAGCGGCGATCTGCACGGCTGCACGCGCAGCGTCGTCTCTTCCTCGAGCTCGAGCTTGGCGAGCTCGGCGATCTGGCTCGCCGACACCGGGTCGTCCTGGGAGTAGCCGAGGCAGTCGAACGCGATCAGGGTGTTGACGATCGGCGGGAAGATCGCGCCCAGGCCGTCGCTCTGCGGCAGGCGCTCCAGGATCCAGGACTCGCAGCGCCGGATCGCGAGCCGGCGCAGCGGCCGGATGCGCAACCGCTCGAGCAGCTTGATGAAGCGGTCGACGGCGACGAAGAAGCGCGCCCAGCGTCGACCCGAGCGGCTTTCGACCGCCGGGTGGGAGGGGCTGCCCTGCGGCGCCCGAAGCTCGTCGATGCCGGCGCACGCGGGCACCGGGCAGTGCGGCTTGGACGCCCAGATGATGCTCAGCGGCACCACGATGGCGCGCGACCAAGCCGACATCTCGTAGATGTTGAAGGGCGCCCAGCTGGGCAGCAGGATGAGCTCGGGCGGCACCGCGGGGGCCTTCTCCCACTCGTACTGGCCGAAGATGGCCAGGTAGAGCCGCGTGAACGAGTTGGTGGCGTCGCCGCCACCGAGGCGCAAGATCTCCTCGCGCGCCCGGCGCATGTGCTCGGCGTCGGGATCGTCTCCGACCAGCTTGAGGGTGAAGTAGGCCTTGACCGACGAGCTGACGTCAGCCGGTCCGCCCGGGTAGAGCGCCCAGCCGCCCTCGGGGCGCTGGCGCTCGCGCAGGAACGCCGCCAGCTTGGCGACCCGCGGCCGATCGGCGCGTCCGAGATAGTGCAGCAGCAGGAGGTACTCGGATTCGAGGATCGTGTCGCCCTCGATCTCCGCGCACCAGTGGCCGTCCGCCATCTGCAGGCCGAGCAGGCACTCGGCCCCGCGAGACATGGCGCGGCGCACCTCCTCGCTCCAGGGGGTTTCCCTTGCCCGCCTTGCCCGTCTCGTTCGCGCCGCGTAGCCGGCGCCCGCCTGCCCCTGTGGTTCCACGTCTCCACCCATTTACAAGTATGCGAGGCTCGGATGCTACCAGCCTCGCCCGGAGAGCCTAGATCGCGCGGCCCCCCTGCGTCAATCCGAGGGGTACGGCGTCCGGCCCGAGCCGGTTCTCTCGTCGGCCCCCCTGGTGCTTGGATGCGCCGGGGCGCGGAAGGTTACGGACTGCACTGCCTCCGGCGGCCCGCCGGGCTAGCCTCTGCTTCGCGCCGGCCTTCCCTCGGAGCTTCGCTCAGAATGCTGCAACCGCTTGAACCTGCCACTTCTCCATATCCCCTCGGGCTAGACTCCGGCGGGATGAGCCTCGATCGCCGCTGCACCGGCCTCGCGCTCGCCTCCGCCCTGGCGGTGGCGCCGGCGGCTGGCGCGGACGGCGCCCATGAGGCGCTGGCACGCGGCGACGCCGCCTGGGAGCGCCGCGCCGAAGGTCACGCGGGGCTGAACGCGGCACCCGGCCCGATCGCCGAGGCGGTCGCCGCCTACGAGCAGGCGTTCGGGGAGCGACCCGGCGACCTCGAGGCCCGCTGGAAGCTGATGCGGGCGCTGCTCTATCAGGGCGAGTACGTGCTCGAGGGCCGCGCCGAGAAGCTGGCGGTGTTCGCCCGCGGGCGCGATCTCGGAGAGGCCGGCGTGGACCAGCTGGCGGCGAGCGCGGGCGGCCGCCAATCGCTCGACCGAATGGACGTCGCCGAGGCCGCGCGCGCCCTCCGAGACGCTCCCGAAGCGGCGCCCCTGGTCTTCTGGACCGTCGTCCACTGGGGCGTCTGGGGCCGCGAGACGGGCAAGCTCGCGGCGGTCCGCCAGGGGGTAGCCGACAAGGTGCGCCGCTACTCGGAGATCTTGATCGGCCTCGACGAGAGCTTCGAGAACGCGGGCGGGTACCGAATCCTCGGCCGTCTCCACTTCGAGGCGCCCAAGGTCCCGTTCATCACCGGCTGGGTGGACGACCGCAAGGCGCTCCAAGCGCTCGGGCGGGCGTTCGAACTGGGACCCGCCGACCCGCTCAACGAGCTCTATCTGCTCGAAGCGCTCTACAAGAACGACCGCTCCCGGCGCGCCGAAGCGCTGGAGCGGCTGCGCAACCTGCTCGAAAAGGGGCCTCGACCCGGCCATCCGGTCGAGGACGGGCGGACGTTCGCCAAAGCCCGGGCACTTCTGACAGAATGGAGCCGATGAGCCAACGCCGCCCCCTGGGGCCGCGCTCGGTGTGGGGTTTTGCTACGCTCACGATTCTTGTCGTGGGTCTGGCGGTAGCGCGGCCCGCTGCCGCCACGGTCGAGGTGGATCCGGCGATCGAGCTGGCGCTCGGACGGCTCTACAACTTTGCCTTCGACGACGCCCACGCCCTGCTGGACGCCTACATCGCCGACGCTCCGGACGACCCGCTCGGACGCGCCTTTCGCGGCGCGACGTTCCTGTTCTACGAGCTCGACCGGCTGCGCATCCTGGAGAGCGAGTTCTTCAAGGACGACGAGAACTTCGCCGAGCAGAAGAAGCTCAAGCCCGACCCCGAGATCCGGCGTCGCATGATGCTGGCGCTCGAGCGCACCGCGGCGCTGGCCGAGGCCCGGCTCGCCCTGGACCCGAACGACGTCGAAGCGCTGTTCGCCCTCTCCCTGCGCGAAGGGATGCTCACGGACTATTTCGGCCTGGTCGAGAAGCGCAAGCTCAAGAGCTTCTCGAGCGCCCGCGCCGCCAACCGTTACTCCGACCGGTTGCTCGCCCTCGAGCCGGAGCTCTACGACGCCTACCTGTCAGGCGGCGTCAACGAGTACCTGCTCGGCAGCCTGCCCTTCTTCATCCGCTGGTTCGCGCGCATCGATGGCATCGAAGGGAGCAAGGAGCTGGCGTTCGAGCGGCTCCATCTGGTGGCCGAGCGGGGCCGCTATCTGGGGCCCTTCGCCCGGATCCTGATGTCGATCATGTCGCTGCGCGAGAAGCGGCCGGATCAGGCGCGCGAGCTTCTCGCAGGCCTCAGCCGCGACTACCCGGAGAACCCGCTGATCCGCAAGGAGCTGCGCAAGGTCAGCGAGCGGCTGGCCGCCGGTGAGCGGACGACGGCCCGCTGAGCTAAACGCTCGAGACCTTCGCGGCGTCCAACCCGTAAAGGCCGTCACTCGACCTCACCGTTCGCGTGCCCTCGGGCCTGGCGCTCGACATCGAGGACGGCTCGGGCGAGATCGAGATCAGCGGCGTCGGCGCCACCCGCATCGACGACGGATCGGGCTCGATCGACGTCCGCGACGTCGACGGCGACCTGACCGACGGCTCCGGCGAGATCGAGGTGCGCGACGTGCGCATCCGCGAGGACGGCTCGGGCAGCATCCGGGCGGTCGAGGTGAGCGGCGACTTCATCGTCGACCGCGACGGCAGCGGCGGCATCTCGGTCGATCGGGTGGGGGGACGGGTCGAGATTCCGCGCTAGCTGGATTGCCGTTCACGCCCGAAAGCGCCGCGACAAAGTCCAAGGCGAGACTCCATCTCGCTGAGCTTCACGGCTACGCGCTCCCAGGGGCGGCTGGCTAGCTCAACGCTCGCCCATCGCCAGCAGTGCGCGGGTGCCCAGACGTGTCAGCCGAGGATCGCTGTCCATTGCCTGGCGAATCGCGTCACTGGCGTCCGCCGGCCTGGCGATCTCGAGCCCGCGCAGTGCATTGCTGCGATAGGTCAGGTCCAGACGGTCGAGACGGTCAGCAACATAGCGTTCTTGCGTCGTCAGTTCGAGAAAGGACCGTGCATGGGCCTTGTCCGGGTTGCGGCGTGCCCAGTCGGTTAACTTGGCGTGGCGGGCGACCGCTTCGATGCGGATCTTGTCGCGCAGGTCCGCGGGCGCACCTCCGGCCAGCAATTCCAGCAGAACGGGCGTGGCTGCCTGGCCGCTGGCGGCTAGCACCGTGCGGAACCGATTGGTCGCCTGGCCTACGCCGCAGTCCATGGACATGATTCCGATCAAGGCCTGGCGAGTGTCTGTGTTCTGGGCGCTTGTCGGGAGCGGAGCGAACGCGAGCAGGCCGGCAAACGTGACGGTGCTGACTATTCTCGAAAGGTGTTTCACGGATCCATCCCCTCAGTTCGGTGCGAAATTACCGTCGTCCCAGAGGCGCCGGACAAGGTCTGGGCAGTCCGGCGTGCCGGCGTAGAGATCGCAGAGCGCGGTCGGTTGGCCCGGGCGCGCCCCATAAACGGCATTGATCGCCGAGTCAGGGTAGAAATGCGCGCGGAAGGTCTGGCCCTCGGTCAGATACTTGCGCGAAGTGGGGGACGAGGTCATAAGGTTCTGTGACCCGAACTGAGCACCGAGGCCTCCGTCCTCCGGGTGGGCTAGCCACAGTGCGTGGCCGATCTCGTGGGCCAGCAGGTCACCCCAGGTCTCGAAGGCCATGACGATCCGTGCGCCGAAATCGGACCAGCCCATGTTGGGCGCGCCCTCGACGGTGTTGATGTAGTAGATATTGATCATCCCGGCCGTCAGCCCGATATCGTC
>JBFGLX010000240.1:0-5758 GCA_041575955.1 Thermoanaerobaculia bacterium | reverse complement strand
GGAACGCCGGGTTCGGATGGGTGAACCCCAGCCGGGTCAGCGTGCGCGCCCGGAGCCCGGTCTCCTCTTCGAGCTCGCGCGCGGCCGCCGCGCGCGCGTCTTCGCCCGCATCGACCATCCCGCCCGGGATCTCCAGGGTCGGCTGCTGGATGCCGTAGCGCCACTGCCGCACCAGCACCACCCGTCCGTCGTCGAGCAGCGGGATCACGTTGATCCACTCCGGGGCGCTCATCACCAGCACCTCGCGGCGGTCGTCGCCCGCGGCCAGCCGCCGGCGCTGGAGCTCAAGGATCCGATGCGAGACGAGCGTCTCCGAGCTGTCGATCCGCCATTCGCGCATGGCCCAAGCCTACCGCGCCGGTCCGTTTGCCGGGATCCCGGAACCGACCCCTGCCGCTTTCAGAAGGGCGCGAGCCAGTCCCTGCCGGGGGATCCCGGCGAACGGACCCACGACCTCGTCTCGCCCCCCTTCGACTGCCAGCCGCGATGGCGATAGCATCGGCCGGGAGGAGACCGGATGGAGAGAAAGATCCGCCACTACGAGGCCGAAGGGATCGTCGTCGCCTACGAGGTGGCGCGCTGCATCCACGCCAGGGAATGCGTCCACGGTCTGCCGAAGGTCTTCGACGCGCAGGCGCGGCCCTGGATCCAGCCCGCCAACGCCCCGGCCGAGGCGGTCGCCGAGGTCGTCCGCCGCTGCCCGACGGGGGCGCTGCGCTACCGGCGCACCGACGGCGGCGCCGACGAGGCGCCACCGGCCGAGAACACGCTGCGAATCGCTGCCGACGGCCCCCTCTACCTCGCCGGCCGGGTGCGGCTCGAGCTCGCCGGCGGCGAGGTGATCGAGGAGACGCGAGTCGCCCTCTGCCGCTGCGGCGCCTCCGCCCACAAGCCGTTCTGCGACAACAGCCACGTCGAGAAGGCCTTCACCGACCCCGGGATCGCGGTCGAGCACCGGCTGCGGCCGGCCGGCGAGGACGCCGGCGGCGCCCTGACCGTGAAGCTGGCGCCCAACGGCCCGATCCTGGTCGAGGGACCGCTGCGGGTCGTCGCTGCCGACGGCGGCTCTGCCGAGGGCGGCGGGGGCGCCTTCTGCCGCTGCGGCTCGTCGGCCGCCAAGCCCTACTGCGACGGCAGCCACAAGACGTCCGGGTTCGAGGGCTGAGCGCTGCGGTTGACTCCGCTCGCCGGCTCCCGTAGTGTGTTGAGTGACGAGCAAATCCGCTTTGCCAACGGGCGCACCTGCAGCCTGAAGCATCCCGAGCACTTCCTGAAGTAGTCGCTTCCCCAACTGACAACCCGCGAACTTGCCCGTCGGTAGATTCCGATTCCGGAGTCGTGTATTCAGTCGGTGAACCGAGGCCAAGGTCTCGCGCCACCGGCAAGAGAGAAAGAAAGAACATGAAAAAGATCTATGTAGGCAACCTCCCCTTCACCGCAACCGAAGACGAGCTGCGCGAGCTTTTCGCCACGCACGGCCCCGTCGAGTCGGTCGCCGTCATCACCGACCGCCACACCGGCCAGGCCCGGGGCTTCGGCTTCGTGGAGATGGCCCAAGCCGACGCCGACAAGGCGATTCAAGCGCTCAACGGAACCAAGATGGGCGACCGCGACCTCAACGTCAACGAGGCGAAGCCCCGGCGCGAAGGCGGCGGCGGTGGTGGCCAGCGGCAGTCCTGGTAATCGATAGTCGCTGAGGGAGGTTCTCGGGACCTCCCCTGGCGGTGACTGCTATTCGGACCCTCCGCCTGGAGGGTCTTTTTTCATGGGACGGCGGCCATGGCGCCCGGGAACGGATTCGCGCGGCTAGCACCCGCTGCGGCCGGTAGACTCCCTTCACGGGTGAGCGCCGGACGCGCGTCTCGGTGGGCAGGAGATCGAGCAGGAGGAACGACATGAAGTGGTCGCTGAAGCTGGGCCGGCTGTTCGGCATCGACGTCTACATGCACCTCACCTTCCTGCTGCTGCTGGCCTGGGTGGGAGCGAGCTACTACCTGCCGAACCGCGACCTGGCCGAGGCCGCCGGGGCCATCCTGTTCATCGTCCTCCTGTTCGCCATCGTCGTGCTGCACGAGCTCGGGCACGCGCTGACCGCCCGCCGCTTCGGCATTCAGACACGGGACATCACGCTGCTGCCGATCGGCGGCGTCGCCCGCCTCGAGCGCATGCCCGAGGATCCGCGCCAGGAGCTGCTGGTGGCGGTCGCGGGGCCGGCGGTCAACGTGCTGCTGGCCGGGGTCCTCGCGCTGTTCATGCTCGCGGCTGGCGGCGCCGACCCGCTCGGCGAAGTGTCGTTCGTCGGCGGCAGCTTCCTGGGCAGGCTGGTGTGGATCAACGTCGGACTGGCGCTGTTCAACATGATCCCGGCGTTCCCCATGGACGGGGGCCGGGTCCTGCGCGCGCTCCTGGCGATGCGCATGGACTACGTGAAGGCCACCCGGGCAGCGGCGTCCGTGGGCCAGGCCCTGGCGCTGGGATTCGGCTTCCTGGGCCTGTTCACCAATCCGTTCCTGGTCCTGATCGCCCTGTTCGTCTGGCTGGGCGCGTCGGGCGAGGCGAGCATGGTGGAGATGAAATCGTCGCTCGCCGGCCTCCCGGTCAGCCGCGGCATGATCACCGACTTCCGCACCCTCGACGCCGGCAACCGGCTTCGGCACGCGGTCGATCACGTCCTCGCCGGCTTCCAGCACGACTTCCCGGTCCTCGACGGCGGCGTCCTGGTCGGCGTGCTCACCCGTGACGACCTGCTGAAAGGGATCGCCCAGCGGGGGCTCGACGCCCCGGTGTCCGAGATCATGCGCCGCGATTTCCAAACCGCGGACCCGACAGAGATGCTCGAGCCGGCGCTGATTCGGCTCAAGAGCTGCAACTGCCAAGCCCTGCCGGTGGTCCGCGGCGGCCGGCTGCTGGGCGTGCTGACCCTGGACAACGTCGGCGAGCTGCTGATGGTCGAAGCGGCCCTGCGGGCTCGCGACCCCGTCGAGCAGGCGTAGTCGGGTAGGGGTATAGAATCGGCGACTCACGACTCGACTCGAAAGGAGCTCCCGGATGACGTCCAGGCACCGCTTCGCCGCTCTCGTCGCCCTGCTGCTGATCGCCGTGACCGCCTCGGCCGCCGCGCAGGAAGGGGAGGCGCCGCAGTTCACTCCCGAGCAGATGGAAATGATGGAGGCCTGGCAGGCGGCCATGACCCCGGGCGAGCCGCACGCCCTGCTCGCCGAGCGCGCTGGCAGCTTCGACATGACCGTCACGTCGTGGATGGACGCGACCGCCGAGCCGATGGTCTCCGAGGGATCGGTCGAGCGCGCGATGCTGCTCGGCGGCCGGGTGCTCGAGGAGCGGGTCGAGAGCGAGATGATGGGCCAGGCGTTCGAGGGCATCGGCCGCACGGGCTACGACAACGTAAGCGGTAGGTACTGGAACACCTGGATCGACAGCATGAGCACCGGCTGCTACATGAGCCACGGCGACCGCGACCCGGAGAGCGGCGTCATGACCTTCGCCGGCGAGTACGACGACCCCTCCACCGGCGGCAAGACCCGCGTGCGCGCGGTGGTGCACCCCGAGAGCGACGGCAAGGAGGTCTTCGAGTGGTACGAGGACCGCGGCGCCGGCGAGCTCAAGACCATGGTGATCGTCTACCGGCGGAAGTAGTTGGCCAAGCTCGAGGCGCGTGCGCGGCGGCGAGTCGGAATCCGATGAGCGTCTTTTCGGCGGCGGTGCTGCTGTTCCTCGTGCTCGACCCGTTCGGCAACCTGCCGTTCTTCATCGCGGCGCTCGAGCCGGTCGAGCGCTCGCGGCACTTCCGGGTTATCCTGCGTGAGCTGCTGATCGCGCTCGCCGTCCTGGTGGCCTTCCTGTTCGCCGGACGGCACATCCTGGCGCTGCTCGGCATCTCGGAGCCGGCGCTGACGGTCGCCGGCGGCGCGGTGCTCTTCCTGATCGCCATCCGGATGGTCTTCCCGCCGCAGCGCGGGCACGGTGCCGAGGCGGTCGACGGCGAGCCGTTCATCGTGCCGCTGGCGATCCCCTACGTCGCCGGCCCCTCGGCGATGGCGACCGTGCTGCTGCTGTCGAGCCGCGAGCCCGCGCGCTGGCCGGAGTGGCTGACCGCCCTGCTCGTCGCCTGGCTCGCCTCGGCGCTGATCATCTCGATGTCGGCGTTCCTGCGCCGCCATCTCGGCCGCAAGGGGCTGATCGCCATCGAGCGCCTGATGGGGATGCTGCTGGTGGCGATCGCCACCCAGATGCTGATGACCGGCATCGCGGAGTTCCTGAGATCCGGTTGACCCCGGCGCACCGAAAGTCGGTCACCGTGCTTCTGTTGTCCGCCGCGGCGCAGGTCGCGATCAGGGCCCTCGCCGTCCGCTGGGAGCTGGCGCGCCTACACCGGCAGGCCGACCATCACGCCGAGACCGGCCAGGCCCGCTGATGGCGGCGATGTAGCGTTCCGCCGACCGGCGCACGACCGTCTTGCCGTCGGCCATGACGATCCGGTTCAGCCAGGGGCTGTAGATGCGCTCGAACTCGTAGGGCTCGAGCGCTTCGACCAGGTGCCGCACCTTCGCCGCGGGCAGCGGCACCATGTTGGGATAGCTGTACATGAAGGAGACCCAGCGGAGATCGTAGGCGACCTGCACCGTGTCGCCGGGGAGAAGCGCGCCGCTGCCCTCGCCGCCGCTCGTCCAATGCAGCATCGTGCTGCCCTCGAAGTGGCCGCCACCGCGGATGAGGGTCAAGCCGTCGCCGAGCTCCCGCGTCTCGCCCTCCCAGAAGACGATCGCCGGGTCGGGGCGGGTCACCCACTCGCGGTCGGCGGCGTGAATGTAGATCGGCACGTCGTCGAACGCCCGGCTCCACTCCACGATGGACGAATAGTAGTGCGGATGGGAGAGGGCGATCGCCGACAGGCCGCCGCGCTCTCGAATCGCCTCGACCGTGGCGTCGTCGATCAGCGTGATCGAGTCCCACAGCAGGTTGCCGCCGGCGGCCTCGACCAGGAACATGTGCTGGCCGATGGCGAACGCGGGGTCGGTGCCGAAGCGGGTCAGGCCGGGCTCCATCGGCTCGACCCGGTTGCGGCGTCCTTCGCGCAGGGCCTCGAGGGTGGTCCATCGCTGGCCGTCGAAGCCGACGTACTGGCGCTCGTCCTCGCAGATCTTGCAGCTCTCCGGCTCCGCCGGCGTCTCGGCGTACTGGCAGCCACAGGTGACGCAGATGTAGTTCGGCATGCCGAGCCGACTCCCTATCCGGAGTCGCCGCCGGGCTCGGTCGCCGCCAGGTACCGGTTGAGCTCGGCGATCGCCCGCTCGAGGTTGCCCACCAGCTCGATGTAGCGCGCCTGGATCTGGCGCAGCAGGTGCATCTCCTCGGGGGTCTCCGGGGGTGGCAGGTCGATCAGTCGCCTGGCCACCCCGGCCCGGGACCGGAGAACGACGAACAGATCGAGGTAGGTCCGCTCGAGCACGAAATCGCTTTGCTCGTCCGCGATCGACTCGAGCAGGCCGTTGATCTGCACCAGAACGTCCTGGAGCGCCGACTCGACGGACCTCCAGCTCTCCTCGGACGGGCTCTCGATGTAGTCCTCGATCTTCAGGAACACCTCGCCGCGCTGGATCGCCACCAGCTGCGCGAGCTTCGCGCTCAGGCTCTTGAGCCGCTCGCGCGTATCCTCGGTCACCCCCTCGACGCCTTCGTCGGCGGCGCCGTCGGAAGTGAACAGAACCTGCCAGATCTTGGCGGCCCCGGTCGCCGCTTC
>JBFGLX010000239.1:0-5772 GCA_041575955.1 Thermoanaerobaculia bacterium | reverse complement strand
AGCTGACCAACGAGCCGGTTCCCTACCACCTGAAGCGCTGGTGGTTCGCGCTCGGCGGTACGCCCGCCTACCTGTTCGTGGTCCAGATCGTCACCGGCATCCTGCTCGCCTTCTACTACAGCGCCTCGCCCGAGACCGCCTACGAGTCGGTGCGCTACATCACCGAGGAGGCCGCCTTCGGCTGGTACATCCGCTCGGTGCACAAGTGGGCGGCGACCCTGATGATCGCCGCGGTCATCCTGCACCAGATGCGCGTCTACTTCACCGGCGCCTACCGCAAGCCGCGCGAGATCAACTGGATGGTCGGCATGTTCCTGCTCATCTGCACGCTCTCGGTCGGCTTCACCGGCTACAGCCTGGTCTACGAGCAGCTCAGCTACTGGGGGGCCACCGTCGGCGCCAACATCGCCGACACCGTGCCGCTGGTCGGCGGCTTCATCAAGAACATGATGCTGGCCGGCGACAGCTACAACGCCCGCACCCTGTCGCGCTTCTTCGTCCTCCACGCCGCCGTCCTGCCGGTGGCGATGGTGCTGCTGATCGCTCTCCACATCGCCATCATCCGGCTGCAGGGGGTGACCGAGTTCGAGTTCGAGGACGAGGCCGAGACGACTCCGAAGACCTTCAACTTCTTTCCCGACCACCTCTACACCGAGCTCATCATCGGCCTGATCGTGATGATCGTCCTGAGCGCGCTGGCGACCATCTTCCCGGCGATGATGGGTCCGCCGGCGAATCCGTTCGAGACCCCGGAGGTGATCAAGCCGGAGTGGTTCTTCTACGTCGCCTTCCGCTGGCTCAAGCTCTTCACCGGCACCGCCGCGGTGCTCAGCATGGGCTTCATCGTGATGGTCATGTTCACCTGGCCGTTCATCGACGGCTGGATCCGGCGCCGCACCCGCTTTCAGGAGGCGAGCGTCTGGATCGGCGTCTTCGGCGTCCTGGCCATCATCGGGCTGACCGTCTGGGAGGCGGTGGCGAAGCATTGAAACCAGACATGAGGCTCCGAAAATGAAACTCGAAACCAAGCGCTACGTGATCGGCGGCCTGGGCGGCCTCTTTCTCCTCTCCCTGGTGCTGGTCCAGTGGATGGAGACCGCGCACAAGGCCGAAGAGGCGGGTCTGCGGCCGCCCAACATCTCGGTGCCGGCGAGCTCCAAGGCGTGCGTGGAGTGCCATCTCCAGGCGCAGCCTGGCATCGTCGCGCACTGGAAGGGCAGCTCCCACGCCGAGAAGGGGGTCGGCTGCGTCGAATGCCACGCGGCGGGCGAGAACGACGCCGACGCTTTCCTCCACTACGGCGCCCAGATCGCCACCGTCGTCACCCCGCGCGACTGCTCGCGCTGTCATGTCACCGAGGGTCAGGAGTTCGCGGCCAGCCACCACGCCGCCGGCGGCAACATCCTGGCGTCGCTCGACAACTTCCTCGCCGAGACGGTCGAGGGCGCCCGCCTCGATTTCGATCCCCATTCGCCGACCCCCGGCAAGGCGGTCGAGTCGGTCAACGGCTTCGCCAGCGCCTTCAGCGGCTGCCAGCAGTGCCACGGCTCGAAGATCGCGTTCCAGGCCTCCGACGGCGGCTCGATCACCGTCGACGATCTGCAGCCGGACGAGAACGGCGAGCCGACCAACCTGGACGCCGTCGCGCGGATCGTCAAGGACGACAACGGCCGGCCGCTCTTCGATGCCGGAACCTGGCCCAACACCGGCATCGGCCGGCTGAATCTCGACGGCTCGCGGGGCTCCTGCTCGGCGTGCCACAGCCGGCACGACTTCTCGCCCCGGCGCGCCCGTCAGCCCGAGAACTGCGGCAAGTGCCATCTCGGCCCGGACCACCCGCAGAAGGAGATCTACGAGGAGTCGAAGCACGGCGTCGCCTACCGCGACCTCAAGGACGACATGAACCTCGACGCCCGCGACTGGGTGCTCGGCCGCGACTACGCCGCCGCCCCGACCTGCGCGACCTGCCACATGTCCGGGCACCTGCGCAACGACGGCGACGTGACCCACGATCCCGGCGAGCGCATCTCGTGGACCAACCGGCCGCCGGTCAGCCTGGTGATGGACACCGACGTCAACCACGCCATCGTCACCGAGACCGATCCCGAGCTGCGCCGCAAGCTCATCCACGACTCGGCCGACGACAAGCGCAACCGGATGAAGCAGGTCTGCTCGCACTGTCATACCCCGGACTACGTCAACTCGTTCTACAGCCAGTACGACGACCTGGTAATCCTCTACAACGAGAAGTTCGCCAAGCCGGGCTCGGCGATCATGGCGTCGCTGGCCGAGCAGGGTCTGCGCACACCGACCCAGTTCGACGAGGAGATCGAGTGGACCTGGTTCTACCTCTGGCACCACGAAGGGCGGCGTGCCCGCCACGGAGCTTCGATGATGGCGCCCGACTACACCCACTGGCACGGCATGTTCGAGGTCGCCGAGCGCTTCTACATGGAGCTGATCCCGCAGGCGCTCGAGATCGCCGAGCACGCCGCTAGCGAGGGCAAGCGGGCGCAGGCGTCGGCCGTACGAAGGACGGTGGCCGAGATCCTGGCCCGGCCCGAGCACGCCTGGTTCGAGCTCGGCGCCGAGGAGGAGACCTCCCGCGTCAGAGAGGAGATGCAGCGCAGATACGGGCAGAAGGGCGGCTGAGTCCATCGGCATCCGCGCCGTTGAGAGAGCAGGAAAGAGAGCATGAATCGACGAGACCTTCTTAAGATCCTCGGCTCGACCGCCGCCACCGGCGTCGCGGCCTTCTCGTGCGCCGACCGCGACCAGGCCGAGCGCATCGCCGGCCGGCGCGACGGCCTGTCCGACGCCGATCTCGAGTGGGGCAAGGCCCCCTGCCGCTACTGCGGCACCGGCTGCGGCGTCGAGGTCGGGGTCCAGGACGGCCGGGTCATGGCGGTCCGCGGCGACGAGGCGAGCCCGGTCAACCGCGGGCTCCTGTGCGTCAAGGGCTACCACCTGCCGGCGTTCCTCTACGGCGAGGACCGCCTGCTCCACCCGCGGCTGCGCGACGGCGACGGCTGGCGGCGGATCTCCTGGAACGAGGCGCTCGACCTGGTCGCCCGGAAGTACCGCGAAGCCCTCGACCGCGGCGGACCCGAATCGGTCGCCATGTACGGCTCCGGCCAGTGGACGATATTCGACGGCTACGCGGCGACCAAGTGGTTCCGCGGCGGCCTGCGCTCGAACAACCTCGACCCCAACGCGCGGCTGTGCATGGCCAGCGCCGTGGTCGGCTTCATGACGCAGTTCCAGAGCGACGAGCCGATGGGCTGCTACGAGGACTTCGAGGCCGGCGACGACTTCGTCATGTGGGGCAACAACATGGCCGAGATGCACCCGGTGCTGTTCAGCCGCATCCTCGAGAACAAGCGCAACCGCCCGGGCGTCCGGATCGTCGACATCGCCACCCGGCGGACGCCGACCAGCGACTACGCCGATCTCTACGTCGAGATCGCGCCCGGCTCCGACCTGGCGCTCGCCAACGGCATCCTGCATGTGCTGTTTCGCGACGGCAAGCTCGACCGCGCCTTCATCGACGAGAACGTGACCTTCAAGCGCGGCGTCGAGGACCTCGACGAGATCGGCTGGGGCTGCTACGGCGAGCAGGCCGAGCGCTACACCTTCGCCGACCGGCCGCGCGACGCCTCGCTCGAAGAGATGCGGCGCTTCCTCGACGACTACCCGCCCGCCCGCGTGAGCGAGCTCAGCGGCGTGCCGGTGGCCCAGATCGAGGCGCTGGCCAAGATCTACGGCGATTCCGGCCGTGGCACGGTGAGCCTCTGGTGCATGGGCGTCAACCAGCACACCCGCGGCACCTGGATGAACAACCTGATCACCGACCTGCACCTGGTCACCGGCAAGATCGGCCGCCCGGGGGCGAACCCCTTCAGCCTCACGGGCCAGCCGTCGGCCTGCGGCACGGCGCGCGAGGTCGGCACCCTCGCCAACCGGCTGCCCGCCGACATGGTGGTGACCAACCCGGAGCACCGGGCGCTGGCGGAGGAGATCTGGGGCGTCGAGCCGGGCACCGTGCCGGCCGTTCCGGGCTATCACACGATGGACATGTTCCGCGCCTTCGCGCGCGGCGACGTCGAGGTGATGTGGGTGCAGACCACCAACCCGTGGGTGACGATCCCGAATCTGAAGCGCATCCGCCGCGAGCCCGGTGACGGCCGCTTCCTGGTGGTCAGCGACATCTATCC
The DNA here is from genome assembly GCA_041575955.1 of Thermoanaerobaculia bacterium. Taxonomy (GTDB): domain Bacteria; phylum Acidobacteriota; class Thermoanaerobaculia; order Multivoradales; family JAHEKO01; genus JAHEKO01. The sequence continues at coordinate 1,558 of JBFGLX010000239.1, read as the reverse complement.
GACGCCGACCACCGAGGCCGCCGACCTGGTGCTGCCGGCGGCCGCCTGGGTCGAGCGCGAAGGCGCCTTCGGCAACTCCGAGCGGCGCACCCAGCAGTGGAATCAACTCGTCGATCCGCCCGGGGAGGCGCGCGAGGACGCCTGGCAGATCATGGAGGTCGCGCGCCGCATGGGCATGGGGCACCTCTTCCCCTGGCCCGAGGACGACTGGCACGAGCCGATGTTCGAAGAGTACCGGCGCTTCACCCTCGGCATCGGCAAGGATCTCGCTTCCTACCAGCAGCTGCGCGAGACCCGCGGCCTGCTCTGGCCGGTGGTCGACGGCGTGGAGACCCGCTACCGCTACGCCGCCGGCCACGACCCCTACGTCAAGAAGGCGAAGGGCGTCCACTTCTACAAGGCCAAGGGCTACGGCGAGCGCGCCGCCTGCTGGATCCGTCCCTACCACCCGCCCGCCGAGGTGCCGGACGGCGACTACCCGTTCTGGCTGTCGACCGGCCGGATTCTCGAGCACTGGCACACCGGCTCGATGACCCGGCGGGTCAAGCAGCTCCACCAGGCGGCGCCCGAGGCCTACGCCGAGATCAACCGCGCCGACGCCCGCGAGCTGGGCATCAAGAGCGGCGACCGGGTGCGGCTGGTCAGCCGGCGCGGCGACCTCGAGCTGACGGCTCAGATCGACGGTCGCGGCAAGCCGCCGCGCGGCTCGGTCTTCGTGCCCTTCTTCGACGAGCATCGACTGATCAACCTGCTCACCCTCGACGCCATGGACAACCTGAGCAAGGAGCCCGACTACAAGAAGTGCGCGGTTCGGGTCGAGCGGGCGTGACCGCGGGAGCGGCTGCCCCCGTCGTTCTCCTGGTCGGCCTCCTGGTGGCCTGCGGTGACCCGGGACCCGACGTCGAGGTCCCGGGCGAGGCCGGCGCCGTCAAGAGCTCGGCCGCCGTCCGCGCCGAGCGCCGCGCCTACGACGGCGCGCCACCGGTGATGGCCCACGAAGAGCTCGGCATCGACTGCGTCGAGTGCCACGACCGCGAGGGGATGGAGGTCGCCGATCTCGGGTTCGCGCCGCCGTCCCCGCACGAAGCGACCGCGGGCATGAGCGCGATCAGCCGATGCCGGCAGTGCCACGTGCCGGCGGTCACGAACGCGCTCTTTACCGCCAACTCCTTCCGCGGTCTCGAGCAGGACCTCCGCCGCGGCCGGCGCCTGAACGAGCTCGCGCCGCCCACCATTCCACACAAGACCTTCATGCGCGAGAACTGCCTCGCCTGCCACTCGGGGCCGGCGGCGCGCGAGCCGATCCGCACCGACCATCCGGAGCGCGTCAGGTGCCGGCAGTGCCATCTGCCGGTCGAGACCCTCGGCACCTTCGAGGCGCGCCCAGCCGGGCCCTAGGTATCTCCCAGGGCTCGACCTCTCGGCGTTTGCCTCAAGCCTCTGCCTGCGAATACCGGGCGGGGGCGTCCCTCTCCCCCCGTGAGGGGTGGAGATCCGATCGAGCCTTACAGCTCGCGCTTGACCCAGCTCGCCTTCTCGACCCGCCGCCGGATGCGCT
>JBFGLX010000238.1:0-5778 GCA_041575955.1 Thermoanaerobaculia bacterium | reverse complement strand
CGCTCGGCCCCGGCGCCGCCGCGCCGCCTGCGGCTGCTCAACCCCTTCGACCCGCTGATCCACGACCGGCAGCGCACCGCGCGGGTGTTCGGTTTCGAGTACGCGCTCGAGATCTTCGTGCCGCCGAAGAAGCGCAAGTACGGCTACTACGTGCTGCCGATCCTCGAGGGCGAGCGCTTCACCGGCCGCATCGACGTGAAAGCCGACCGCAAGCGCGGGGTGCTGAACGTGATCGCCCTCTACTGGGAGCCGGGAGTCGAGCCGACCCCGCGCCGTCAGGCCCAGCTCGAGCGCGAGCTCGGCCGCCTGGCCGGCTTCTGCGGGGCGACCGAAGGGCCGGTCTTCAACCCGGGTCATCTGAAGACCTGAGGGACCGCGGGCCGGGAGCGGGAGGGCGCAAGGCTCTCCCCTACGATTTCGGCGGTTGTCCGCGGTGCGGGGACCGGGCGCTTGACAAGGGGTCGTTAACATGTGACTCTACGGTCACATGTTGATCCGCGCGGCCGAGCACTCCTCCGGGCACCCTGCGCCGTCGCGCGACCGTGACGATCTCGTCTGGCGCGCCCTCGGCGACCCCTCGCGGCGCTTCATCCTCGATCGCCTGCGCGAGCGCCCGCGCACCACCGGCGAGCTCGGCGGCTACTTCGAGTCGACCCGCTTCGCGGTCATGAAGCATCTCAAGGTGCTCGAGGAGGCGGGGCTCGTCGTGGTCGAGCGCCGCGGCCGCGAGCGATTCAACCACATCAATCCGGTTCCGATCCAGGAGATCTACCGCCGCTGGATCCGCCCGTTCGAGGCGCTCCCGGCCGATCGCCTGCTCACCATCAAGCGCCTCGCCGAGGCAAAGAAGGAGAGGGAATGACCGACTGCGCAACCCAGCCGAAGGACTCGGTCCTGGTAGAGACCCACATCGAAGCCGCGCCCGCCGTCGTGTGGCAGGCGCTCACCGAGGGCATCGGCGCCTGGTGGCCGGCCGAGTTCTACATCGGCGGCGAAGAGGGCGGCCGCAGCTATCACCTCGAGGCCCATCCGGGAGGGCGGATGTACGAGGAGTGGGACGATGGCGGCGGCCTGCTCTGGGGCCGGGTGGTCACCGTGATTCCGGAGAGCAAGCTCCAGGTGACCAGCGTCTCGTTCCCCGAATGGGGCGGCCCGTCGATGTCCTTCGGCACCTGGACGCTCGAAGAGGCCGACGGCGGCTGCGCGCTGCGCTTCACCGAGCACGTGCTGGGCACGACGCCCCAGGGCTACCTGGCCGAGAAGCACAAGGGCTGGAGCTTCCTCTTCGCCGGCGTGCTCAAGGCTCACCTCGAAGGCACGCCGTTGCCGAAGTGGGAGGGCTGAGGCTAACGCGGCGCGCGGATCGCGAGCTCGTCGATCGCCACTCTCACGTTGCGGCCCTCCACCCCGAAGCGCCCGAACGGCACGGCGTCGCTTCGGCTGGGCAGCTGGAGGACCAGCCGGTCGTCGACCAGGACCTCGAAGTCGAAGTTGTCGAACCGCAGCTCCAGCGCGAAGGTCTGGCTCTCGTCGAATCGCCAGTCTCGGGTGGTGCGCGCGACGGCGACGCCTCCGTCCTTCTGCAAGTAGCGCACCTCGTCTCTGCGCAGATCGAGCGTGACCGAGGTGAAGCTCTCGCCTCTCTGCCACCCCTTGAAGGTCACGCTCGGCGCGCGGCCGCGGCGAGAGCGCGCGGACATCTCGAGGGTCGCCTGGATCGCGCAGAGGCCGCAGCCCTCGAACGAGGCGTCCACCTCGGCAGCGAGCCGCTTTCGCTTCGTTCTGCCAACCAGCTTGCCGCCCGCCTCGTTCCAGGCTCCGGCCTCGAGGCGCCAGCCTGGCGGCAGCCGGCCGTCTTCGAAGTCGTCGGAGAGCAGCTGCGGCCAGTCACGGGCGGCGCCCGCGAGCGGCGTCAAGTCGACCAGGAGCACCTCCCCGTCGTCGTGGAGCTTCGTCCGGGTGCTCAGCAGGTGATCGAGCAGCCTGCGGCCGCCGGCGCTCTCGAGGTCGGCGCGCCGAGCCACCAGATAGCGGGCGCCGCGCCGCTCGAGAACGGCGATCGCGGCCTTGCTCATGGTGTCGCACCTCGTGCCCCAGCCTTTACGGTCGGAGAGATAGAGCCAGATCGGGTTGGACAGGTTGCACGAGATCGTGGTCTCCGTGGGGGCGGTGTGCTCGGCCAGGATCCGCGCCACTCGGAGATTCTGGACGACCTCGGAGCTCGCCGGATTGCGCTCGTCCTCCAGCCGCAGGTAGGCCGTCCAGCGCCAACCGCAGACGAGCACGAGCCCGATGACGGCGATCGCGGCCAGGCCCGTCGACCGCGCGCGGATCCGGGCGAGAGCCTTGGCCGCGAGCGCCACCCCCGGGATCATCAGCGGCAAGGCATAGTAGTCGTGGGCGTAGCTGCCCGCGCTACCGGCGAGCAGCATGATGGAGGCTCCCAGGAGCCACCAGTCGAAGAGCCGCTCGCGGCTCTCTTTTCTCGGCAGCGCGAGCCCGATCAGAAAGAGTCCGAAGCCGACCAGGGTCAGGACCCGATTGGCGAAGTGCACGATGAACACCCGGTTGTAGAAGTCGAGATCGAGCAGTGTCCGCCAGCCGCCGAGCTTGCCGGTCGGGCCCGAGAGAATCCCGAACGTCGCCCCGAAAGTCGTGCCGAGATGGTGGGCGTGCCAGTACCAGGCGGCCACGGGCGTCGCGACCAGAAGGCCGAACAGCCACAGCTCCCAGCGCCCGAGAAGGCGTCGACCGAACGCCCGCCACGCCAGCCATCCCAGCGGCAAGGCCAGGTAGAGGGATGGCAGCTTGACCAGGCAGGCCAGGGCGACCGCGAACGCCGAGGCGAAGAACAGGAGCGAGGTGCGGCGCTCCGTCCAGCGGGCGAACAGGTAGACGCCCAGAACCGAGAAGGCGAGCATCCACGATTCGGGCATGATCGCCCTGCCAAAGTAGATCCCGTACGGCAGGATGGCCCAGACGAACGCCGCCCAGAGGCCCTCTTCGGGGCCGACGAACCTCCTGACCAGCAGGAACAGGATGAACACCGTCGCCACCGACGCGGCCGCCGACAGGAGCCGCGCCAGGGCGGTGTGCTCACCGAAAGCGCCATAGGCAAGCGCCACGACCCAGGGGTAGAGCGGAAACTCCATCTCCACGAACCCGGGCTGCGCCCAATCGATCCGCGGAAAGAAGAGCTGGTATCCCTGCTCGTGGAAGTTCCTGGCGATCGACGCGGTGTCGGCCTGGCGCCAGCTGTGGTGGCCGATGGGCCGCGCGTCGAGGTGGACGAGCCGAACGAGAGCGGCCGCCAGGAGAATCCACCAGATCCACCGCTGTCGTCCCGTTTCCATCAGCTGGTTTTCGGCCGCGCTCGTCGAGCTCGCCGGAAGTGTAGCCGCATTGCCGAAGGGCGATCCGCCTCCGGGGTCGGCTGACGACCGCGGCCGCGGAGCTTGAGATAGTCTCCGTCCATCTCGGAAACCGGCCGAAGGGAGTTCACGTTGCCAGCTCTACCTGTCTGGAAGAAGGTCGTTCCCGCCCTGCTGACGCTCCTGCTCTCTATGAGCCAGAGCGCGGCGCGAGCCGCCGACCTGGCCGAGCTCGTGAGTGGTTTGCGGCTGCGCTCGATCGGACCGGCCCTGATGGGCGGCCGGATCGCCGACATCGCGATCGATCCGCGCGACCGCAGCACCTGGTACCTCGGGGTCGGCTCGGGCGGGGTCTGGAAGACCGCCAACGCGGGCGTCACCTGGACGCCGCTCTTCGACGACCAGGGGTCGTACTCGATCGGCTGCGTGGCGCTCGATCCGTCGGCGCCCGACACCGTCTGGGTGGGCACCGGCGAGAACGTCAGCGGACGGCACGTGGGTTGGGGCGACGGCGTCTACAAGAGCCTCGACGGCGGCAAGAGCTGGCGCAAGATGGGGCTCGGCCGATCCGAGCACATCGGCAAGATCGTGGTCGACCCGCGCGACGGCGACGTGGTCTGGGTCGCCGCCGAGGGACCGCTCTGGGCGGCGGGCGGCGAGCGCGGCGTCTACAAGACCACCGATGGCGGCGAGACCTGGAAACGGGTGCTGGCGATCGACGACGACACCGGCGTCACCGATCTCGAGATCGATCCGCGCGATCCGGACGTCCTCTACGCCGCCTCGTATCAGCGCCGGCGCCACGTCTGGTCGCTGCTCGCCGGCGGACCGGGCTCGGGCATCCACAAGTCGACCGACGGCGGCGAGAGCTGGCGGCGGATCTCGCGCGGCCTGCCGGAGGGCGACATGGGCAAGATCGGCCTGGCGGTGTCGCCGGCCAACCCCGACGTCGTCTACGCCACCATCGAGGCCGACGAGCGGGAGCGCGGCTTCTACCGCTCGCTCGACCGGGGCGAGAGCTGGGAAAAGCGCAACGACTACATCTCGAACGGCACCGGGCCGCACTACTACCAGGAGATCGAGGCGTCGCCGCACGACGTCGACACGGTCTACCAGATGGACGTCTTCTTCCACGTCACCCGCGACGGCGGCGCGACCTTCGACTACCTCGGCGACGGCCGCCAGAAGCACAGCGACAACCACGCCCTGTGGATCGACCCGCGCGATCCGGAGCACCTGCTCGCCGGCACCGACGCCTCGCTCTACGAGAGCTTCGACGACGGCGCCACCTGGCGTCAGTTCCCCAACCTGCCGATCTCGCAGTTCTACAAGCTCTGCCTCGACTCGGCCGAGCCGTTCTACAACATCCTCGGCGGCGCCCAGGATCTCGGCACGCTGCTCGGCCCGTCGCGCACCACCAACGTCGAGGGGGTGCGCAACCACGACTGGTTCGTGCCGCTCGGCGCCGACGGCTACGCCTGCGCCTTCGACCCCGAGAACCCGAACATCGCCTACATGGAGTGGCAGGGCGGCCGGCTCCAGCGCTACGACCGCGCCAGCCACGAGACGCTCGACATCCGCCCGGTGCCGGCGCCCGGCGACCCGCCCGAGCGCTTCAACTGGGACGCGCCGATCCTCGTCAGCCCGCACGCCCCCGGGCGGCTCTACTTCGCTTCGCAGCGGCTCTGGCGCAGCGACGACCGCGGCGACTCCTGGCGGCCGGTCAGCGGCGATCTCACCCGCGACACGAATCGCTACGAGCTCGAGATGATCGGCCGGGTCTGGAGCGTGGACGCGCTCTACGACAACGGCGCCATGTCGCTCTACGGCACGATCACCAGCCTGTCGGAGTCACCGCTGGCCGAGGGCCTGCTCTACGCCGGCACCGACGACGGCCTGCTGCAGGTGAGCGCGGACGGCGGCGGCTCCTGGCGGCGGGTGGAGTTTCCCGACGTCTCCGAGCGGCTGTTCGTCAACGACGTCCAGGCCTCGCTGCACGACCCCGACACCCTGTTCGTCGCCCTCGACAACCACAAGCTGGGCGACTTCCGCCCCCACCTGCGCGAGAGCCGCGATCGCGGCCGCACGTGGAAGTCGATCGCCGGCGACCTGCCGGAGACCGCCGTCGTCTGGTCGATCGCCCAGGATCACGTCGAGCCGGACCTGCTGTTCGCCGGCACCGAGCTCGGCCTCTACGCCTCACCCGACCGCGGCGCGCGCTGGGTCGAGCTCGCGGGCGCGCCGACGATCCCGTTCCGCGACGTCGCCGTCCAGCGGCGCGAGAACGACCTGGTCGGCGCCACCTTCGGGCGCGGCTTCTACGTCCTCGACGACTACTCGCCGCTGCGCGACGTCGCCGCCGGTGCGCTCGATCGGGAGGCGTTTCTCTTTCCGATCCGCTCCGCGT
>JBFGLX010000237.1:0-5815 GCA_041575955.1 Thermoanaerobaculia bacterium | reverse complement strand
CCTGGTCGTCCTCCTGGACCGTCTCGAGCAGGAACTGGGCGCCCGCCTGCTTGGTGTCGATCATCAGCGGCCACATGCTCTCCGACGTGTCGATCACGACTCCGAGCACCAGCGGGATCTCTTCGGCGGGGCCGAAGCCGTCGATGGCCTGCGGCCGGCCCTCGAGCTGGACCTCGAAATCGTCTCGCGTCAGGCCGTCGACCGGCAGCCCCTGCTTGTCGGTGGCCACGACGTAGACCTCGACCAGGTTGACGTCGATCCGCTCCGACGGCCCCGGCGCCGACAGCAGCCAGGCGTCTTCGTTGGCGCTGCCATCGGTCAGGTAGGCGACCACCCGAACGAAGTCGCTGGGGCTCGGATCGGTGCTGGCGAGCTTCGCCCGGTAGGGGGGGCTCTCAACGGTCGCTCCGAGCTCCTCGTTCCAGTAGAACTCGAGGCGGTCGAGCTCGGCGGTCGGCGGAACCGAGACCCGCGCGCTGACCTCGACCTCGCCCGCCGCCGGCACGCCCGTGACGCCGGCGATCTGGACCCGGAACGGGCTGCTGTCGTCGTTGACCAGGATCGAGTGCCGGCCGAGCTCGCGGTCGGCGCCGGAGTAGGCGATCACCTCGACCTGGTGCGCCGACGGCGGCGAGCCGAGGTCGATCGTGGCGGTGAACGGCGCGCGGTCGTCGGAGGCGACCTCGCTGCCGTCGAGCAGGAACGCCACCCGCGCGATGCCCTCGATCGACGGCAGGGTCTGGAAGCGGGTCTTGCCCTCGGCCGGCCGCTGGCGCGGCGGCAGGATCCGGATCACGCTCCTCGAGACCGGCGCCGACCGGGTGGTCGGGGCGCTGGGCACGGGCGCCAGGCGGGTGGCGTGCGAAACGACCCCCGAGAACGGGCGCGGCAGCGGCTCGTCGCCGAACTCGACCAGCGTCGCCCCCCAGAGCCCCGAGCCGAGGATCTCGACCGTGGCCGCCATCTCCAGGAAGTCCTCGGGCAAAACGACCTCGCGCTGGTAGATCCAGGCGGAGGCGTCGGCGAGGCTCTGCGTCGGCACCTCCTCGGTCAGAACGACCGGTTGGTCGTCGATGCGGGCCATCACCAGCGTCACCCGGATGCCGGCATTCGGGGCCGAGCGGACCTCCCTGGAGATCCGCACCAGCAGCTCGGCCAGGCCGCGCGCCTCGCCCGCGGGCGTCTCGCCGAGCATCAGGCCGCCCAGGAGGCTCAGGTTGCCGGTACGGGCTGCGGGATCCTCGAGGACGCGCAGGGCGCGCGCCGCCGGGTCCTGGGCGGCCGCCGGCGCCGCGGTGAGCAGGGCGGCGAGCAGGGCCGCGGCCAGGCGGATACGATGCGGATCGGGGGATATCATCGGTTCAAACGGATGCAAGCCGGGTTCCAGGCTGAGCCGTAGACCATGACGGGAATGAAGCGTAGCTCAGTCTACCGGTTGGCGCTGCTGGCCGCGGCCGCCCTGCTCACCGGCAGTGTCGGCCGGACGGCCGGCGACGTCGACTCCGGCGCGGTCGGCGGCGAGAGCGCCACCGGCGCCCGCGCCAACCGGCTGATCCACGAGAGCAGCCCCTACCTGCGCCTGCACGCTTACAACCCGGTCGACTGGTACCCGTGGGGTCCCGAGGCGCTCGAGCGCGCCCGGCGCGAGCAGAAGCCGATCTTCCTCTCGGTCGGCTACTCGACCTGCTACTGGTGCCACGTCATGGAGCGCGAGGTGTTCGAGAACCCCGAGCTGGCCGAGCTGATGAACCGCTGGTTCGTCAACATCAAGGTCGACCGGGAGGAGCGGCCGGAGCTCGACGAGATCTACATGACCGCCACCCAGCTTTTGACCCGGCACGGCGGCTGGCCCAACTCGGTCTTTCTGACGCCCGACCTGGAGCCGTTCTTCGCCGGCACCTACTTTCCGCCCGAGGACAGCGACGGGCGGGCGGGGTTTCGGACCGTCCTGACGACGCTCAACCGTCACTGGACGACCAATCGCGAGCGGGTCGAGAGCGAGGCGCACAGGATCGCGCAGGCGATTCGCGAGGTGCTGACCGGGAATCGCGCGGCGCCGGTGGCTCTGCCGGCGCGGGCGGCGGCCGAGCAGGCGGTCGCCCGCCTCGCCGAGCGCTACGACGCCGCCAACGGCGGCTTCGGCGGCGGGCCGAAGTTCCCGTCGCCGTCGAATCTCTATCTGCTCTGGGGGCGCGCCGAGGAGGGCGACGCGGCAAGCCGCCGGATGGTGATCGACACCTTGAAGAGGATGGGCCGCGGCGCGATCTACGACCAGCTCGACGGCGGCTTCCATCGCTACACCCTCGACGCCGAGTGGCGGATCCCGCACTTCGAGAAGATGCTCTACGACAACGCCCACCTCGGCGAGCTGCTGGCGGTGACGGCGGCGGCGACCGGCGACGCCGAGCTCGAGCGCCTGGCGCGCGGCACGCTCGATTTCGTCCTCGAGTGGCTGCGCCTGCCGAACGGCGCCTTCAAGTCGGCGATCGACGCCGAGACCGACGCGGTCGAGGGCGCCTACTACGTCTGGACCCGCGAGGAGCTCCAGCGCGCGGCGGGGGACGAGGGCTACCGGCTGCTGGCGCCGCTCTTCGGCCTCGACGGCGAGCCCAACTTCGAGGGCGATCGCTACACCCTGTACCTGACCCGCTCGCTGGACGAGCGGGCGGCGGAGCTGGAGCTCGGGCGTGCCCAGCTGCTCGCCGCCATCGAGCCCCACCTGGAGTCGCTGCGCCGCGCGCGATCGAAGCGCGAGTTCCCGCTCGTCGACGACAAGGTGCTGGTCGATTGGAACGGCATGATGATCGCCGCCCTGGCCCGGGCCGGCGGGCTGCTCGAGGAGCCCGCCTACGTCGAGGCGGCGGCGCGAGCGGCCGACTTTGTTCTCACCCTGCGCGACGCCCAGGGGGTGCTGCTCCACACCTGGCGCGACGGCACGGCCAAGGTGCCCGCCTTCCTCGACGACTACGCCTTTTTGACCCGCGGCCTCCTGGCCCTGCACGAGGTGACCGGCGGCGCCCGCTGGCTGACCGAGGCCGAGCGACTGGCCGAGGAGCTCGAGCGCCGGCTGCGCGCCCCGACCGGCGGCTACTACATGAGCGAAGCCCGCCCCGACCTGCTGTTGCAGGTGGTCTCGCCCGCCGACGGGGCGATCCCCTCCGGCAACGGGGTCGCGGTGCTGAACCTGCTCGAGCTCGCCGGGCGCACCGGGCGGGCGGTCTACCGCGAGCGGGCCGAGGCCGCCCTGGGGGCCTTCGCGCGCGACCTCGAGACCTATCCGCAAGCGGTGACCACCCTGGCGCTGGCGGTGCTGCGGGGTGGCGCCGCGAGCGCGCCGCGGATCGCGGCCACCGCGAGCGAGTCCAGCAAGACGAGGCCTGCCGGCGCGCCGGGCGGCTCGACCGAAGCGCTGGCCCGCGACGTCGTGCGGGTCAGTGGCCGCTTCGACGGTCCGCCGGCCGCCGACGGCTGGCGCCCGTTCACGATCGAGCTCGACATCCGCGAGGGCTGGCACGTCAACGCCAACCCGGCCTCGCTCGACTTCCTGATCCCGACCGCGGTCGAGGGCGGCGTCCGGGATCTCGCCTATCCCGCCGGCGAGAGCTTCCGCTTCGAGTTCGCGCCCGAGGAGATCTCGGTCTACAGCGGCACCGCGACCGTCCGCGGCCAGGCGAGCCCCGAGAGCCCCGAGCTACAAGTGACCTACCAGGCGTGCGACGACCGGCGCTGCCTGCCGCCGGTCACGGAGTCGGTGCGGCTGGAGTGACGACGAAACTCGGGCTACTCACTCGCTGCAGGCCTTGAAGAAACCGGGTCCTTCCAGGCACCACATCCTCTGAGTACGCTCCAGGGAGATCTCGGTGGATGGTGACAGGCTCTCGTCCGGACCCGGCAATCCAGCCCTCATCAGGGTTACGCTCTGTCCGGACGGCGCCATGACAACTTGGAACGCGAAGCGCTCCGACAGGCTCGGCGCCGGCTCCTTCAGATGAGCACGGTGGATCTCCTGGCGGCTGCGGGCCGGGGTGATGACGTTTAGAAGCCAGGTCTCATCGTCACCGAAGAGATAGAAGAGAGGTTGGACTCCAAGCGGCTCGTCGACCAGGTTGCGTGCGACGAGGACCTCGTCCACCCGTACCGTCACGCCGCTCAGGAGTCGAGGAGCCTGGTGCTCGAAGTTGCCTCGGAACACGTCTACCTCGAAGGACTCGGCCTCGCCAACGACGAGATCGTCCAAGGAAAGCTGGTCGCTAAGGGGCTTGACGGAGTGGACGACGGCCGAGAAGTCGGCCTCGATCGGCTCGCCGTCGGCGTTCAGCAGGGTCACGCGCATGATGAGCTGTTCGTTGTGGGGCCGCTGTGTCATCGGAATGTGCGCGAGGTAGTGAACGGACTTGCCGAACAGCGCCATGCCGTGCCTGCCAATGCGATCGCCGGCGTGATGATGGCCGGTTATCTCCTTTGCCCGTAGGGAGGTGGTAAGTGCGAAGAGGGCGAGTACAGCGATCCAGCAATTCCATGACCTCGAGTTCATCGGCTCCTCCAGAGTGGTCGCCTGTTTGAGACAAGACGGTCTGACGAGACGTTTCTCCTCAATTCCAGCCGAGGCCTCAGAGCCCTCTAAAGCTAACGACTGGCGAGTGCACCTATTCGTGGCCCTGAGCCAAGCTAGCGGTCCTCGTTACTGAGAGAAGCACTGTTCAGCTTGGCGATAGTCTCCATGTATCGCCAGTGTGAAAAACGCGCTGCAAGGTAGAGCAGCAGCAGAGCTGTGAGGATGATGACCGCCCCGATCACTCGCAACTCCAGCGTCTGAGGCAAGAAGCTGCCACCTGAGAGGAATTTGGCGCCGAGGAGTATAAGGAGAGCTATCAGGGTATTCCCGTAGAATTGATAGGGTCTCTTGTCGTCGGCCTTTGCTTCCCGAAAGGCCTCGAGCGCGCCCTCGCTCGTGAGCTTGGAGTAGTCGGGCCATAGCCGGTGGCATTTGGCGTAATGTCTGGGCAGCCGCCCAAGGAGATTCATCTTCTTCAGGTTGAAACCAAAGGAACGATCGACGGTCGAGGCACGCAGCACACTCACTATCATGCCCACGACAATCGAGGCTGCCACCAGGAGCGTGAAGCGAACCAGACCGGATTCTGCGCCAGTTGGTGGGGGCTGGAATAGGACTCGAACATCTTGGAACAGCTCGGAGAAGCCGAATAGGGCGATCACTCCGGGAATGAAGTATGCGATCGCCCGTCCGAAGTCGAGGGTCACATTCCTGGTCATCGCGAGCTTGGTGCCGGGTCAACGTGCGCACGCCCCCAGGCCTCACCGAACGAAGATGGTAAGCGTAGGGTAGCACGATGGAGAGTGCGACCTTTCCCTCTTCTGGATTGCCAGGACTTGACCCGAGCTTCAGTTGCCGGTGTCGAAACGGCTAGGCTCTCTTGAGCGTTCCGAGCTCGCGCCGCGGTGAGCTCGGCAGCCGTGCCTGCTCGGAACCCCGAGCTCACCCGACGTCGGATCCTGGCGCCCCGCGCCTTACTCGGCTCGGCTGGCTCTCGTGACCAGCTGCGACGGCAATCTGGGGCTGGACAGAAGCTCGGCGAACTCCTGCCAGCGGCGCTCGGGGGCGTCGGCGGTGCCGCCGCGCGACTCGATGAAGGTCTCGACCAGATCCTTGCCAAGGTTGTAGTTGATGACGTAGCTCCGGTACTGGTCGATGAAGCGCACCCGCTGCTCGGCGCGCTGGCGCGACATGAGCGAGTAGGTCGCCAGCCACTTGGCCGCCTTGCGGGCGCTCATCTCGCCGTCGAGGTAGCGGCGG
>JBFGLX010000236.1:0-5819 GCA_041575955.1 Thermoanaerobaculia bacterium | reverse complement strand
GAAGATGTCGCGATCGTGCTCGCGCGCCCAGCGCATCGCCTCGACGAACGGATCGCCCGGCGCCGCCACCCACACCAGCGCTTCCTCGCCCGGCTCGCGGGTCACCACCAGCGAGATTCGCGGCAGCCTGCCGATCGCCCTTAGCGCCGCTTCGCGCAGCGTCGGCGGCAGCTCCACGGCTACCCCGGCCGGGTCGAGCGCGGCCAGCGCCGCCCGCACCACCGCCGCCATCTCGAGCCGCTCGTGAACCACCGGCACCACCCGAATCGGGGACGGATCGCTGATCTCGAGCACGCTTACGACTGGGTAGCCTGTCCCCACATCTCGAGCTCGTCCTGCTCGAGGGTGGCTGCCATCGCTCGGCGCACCGCGGTGGCGGCGTCGGCGGCGTCCTTCCGGTGCAGGACCTTCATCGCGTAGCGAACGAGGTTGATGCCGTCGCGCACCGTGTAGCGGAGGTCGCGCTCGTGGGCCACCCGCAGGAACGCGAGCACGTAGTCGACCACCTCGCTCTCGGCGAACGGCACCTGGCTCTCGAGAATCAGACGCTCCTCGTCCTCCTCGGGAAAATCGATGTAGATCTGCGGCATCAGCCGCGAGTGGATGTACTCCGGAATCTCGTAGGTGGACGCGTCCTCGTTCATGGTGGTGACGAAGCGGAACTCGGGGTGCGCGTGGATGCGGATGCCGGCGACGATCGACTCGACGTAGCGGCGGTGGTCGAGCAGCGGCGCCAGCGACGCCCACGACTTCTCGCTCATCCGGTTGCCCTCGTCGAGGATCAGGACGCCGCCGCCGATCGCGGCGCTCACCAGAGGCGACGCCATGTAGCGCACGCCGCCCTCCGGCGCCAGCACCGGCGAGACGATCAGGTCCTCCGGCCGGGTGTCCATGGTCGCCTGCTGGATGTAGATGTCCAGCCCGAGCTCGCGCGCCGCAGCGCAGGCGAGGGTCGTCTTGCCGACGCCGGGCTTGCCCAGGAGGCGCGGATTGAGCGGCAGATCCGACTCCTCCACCCGCGACCAGGCCGCGAGCAGCTGGATCAGGACCTCGTGCTGCCCGACCCAGGCGGGAATCTCCCGGATCGGCCTGCCCACGAAGACCTGGACCCCGTCGAGGGTGACGCTCTTGGGTCCGGTCACCCGGCGATCCTACATCGACTGGCGTATCGAGCTGCTCGCGCCCGCCGGCGGGCCTGCCGGGAAGACGACCGCCGCCACCAGCGGGACGCCCTCACCAGGCGAGCAGCTCGCGCGCCGCGGCCAGGATCTTGTCGGCGCCGGGGAGGAGGCTTTGCTCGAGCCGCTTGTCGAACGGTGACGGCCGGTCGGGATGGGCGACCCGCCGGACCGGGGCGTCGAGCCAGGGGAAAGCCGCGTCGGCGATCCGCGCCGCCACTTCGCCGCCGAAGCCCGAGGTGATCGTCGCCTCATGGGCGACGATCGCGCGCGAGGTCTTGTGCACCGACTCGAGCACCGTCGCCTCGTCGAACGGCACCAGGGTCCTCAGATCCACCACCTCGGCCTCGACGCCCTCCTCGGCCAGCGCCTCGGCGGCTTCGAGGCAGCTCCAGGTCGAGACTCCGTAGCCGACCAGGGTCAGGTCGGCGCCTCCGCGGACGACCCGGGCCTCCCCGAGGCGGCCAGCGTCGACCGCGTCCGGCAGGGCTTCCTTGATCCGCCGGTAGAGGTACTTGTGCTCGCAGAAGATCACCGGGTTGGGGTCGCGGATCGAGGCCTTGAGCAGCACCAGGGCGTCGAGCGCGGTCGCCGGGCAGACCACCTTGAGCCCCGGGGTGTGGGTGAACCACCCCTCGGGGTTCTGGGAATGAAAGGGTCCGGCGCCCGCGCCGCCCCCGGTCGGCAGGCGAACGACGATGGGACAGGCCACCTGCCAGCGGTAGTAGAGCTTGGCGGCGACGTTGACCAGCTGGTTGAAGCCGCAGGTGACGAAATCGCCGAACTGCATCTCGACGACCGGCCGGTAGCCCAGGAGCGACGCCCCGATGGCGATGCCTACCGTGCCGCTCTCGGCGATCGGCGTGTCCAGGACGCGGTCCGGCCAGCGCTCGTGGAGGCCGCGGGTGACCCGGAACGCCCCTTCGAACGCGGCGATGTCCTGCCCCATCAGCACCACCCGCGAATCGGCTTCGAGCTCCTCGCGCAGCGCCCGGTGGATCGCCTCGACATACGTCGACTGCCGTTCGGGGACAGGCGCCGACCGCTCCTCTTCAGCGGTCGTTCCAGACTTGGAGTTGGTGCCTGTCCCCAATTCTGCGAATACCGGGCGGCTGGCGGTGCTCGGGTCGGGGGGCGCCGCCTGGAGCGCCGTGCCGAGCGCCTCCTCGACCAGGGCCCGGATGTGCGTTTCGAGCCGCTCTCGTACCGCCGGCTCCAGGATCTCCAGCTCCTCGAGGCGCCGCGCATAAGTCACCAGCGGGTCTTCGGCCCGGTAGCGCGCGAGATCGTCCGCGGGCACGACCTTGAGCGAATCGTCGCCCTCGCTGTGGCCGCGCATCCGGCCGAGCATCGCCTCGATCAGCGTCGGGCCGCCACCGGCCCGCGCCCGGGCGACAGCCTCGGCGAGCACGGCCGCTACCGCCTCCGGGTCGTTGCCGTCCACCGTCTCGCCGGCGATGCCGTAGCCGACGGCCCGGTCGCTCAGCCGCTCGGCCGCGTACTGCTGATGCCAGGGGGTCGAGAAGGCGTAGCGGTTGTTCTCGATGATCAGGATCAGCGGCAGCTTCCAGACCGCCGCCATGTTCAGGCCCTCGTGAAAGTCGCCGGTCGACGTGCCACCCTCGCCGATGAAGTTGAGCGCCACCCGCCGGCTGCGGTTCTGACGGTGCGCGAACGCACAGCCGGCCGCGACCGGGATCATCGCCCCGAGATGGCTGATCATGCCGACGTGATGGATGCCGGCGTCCGGGTCCAGGTAGCCGTAGTGGAACGACCGTTCCACTCCCTGGGAAAAGCCGTCGCCGCGGCCGAGGAGCTGGCAGCAGAGCTTGTAGAGCAGTCGCACCGGCTCCGGGCGGCGGCCGTCGGCGACGCCGAGATCGAAGCCCGGGAAGGTGCGCGCCGGATCGAGGTAGACCGGCAGGATGGCGCCCAGGTCGCGGTGCAGGGTGCAGAGCGAGTCGCCGGCCTCGAGCGCCATCCCGGCGGCCACCGTCGTCGCCTCGTTGCCGACCTCGCTGTACCACTTCGACACCCGACCGGTGAGCAGCAGGTTCTCGAAGCGCGCGTCGAGCTCGCGCGCCAGCCGCATGTAGGCGTAGCGCAGCAGGCGGTGCCGAGGCTCGGACTCCTCGGGCGCCCTCGAAGCCTCGGGCTCGGTCGTGCGTTCCAGCGTCATCGCGGCGAGCTTACAAGCCTCGGGGCACCCCCAGCTAGAACGGTTCGCTTGGGCCGCCGGGTCGTTTTGCCATCGACGAAGCCAGGGCCGGGGGCTGGGGGCTGGCAGGTCCCCCAGACGGGGCCTAAAGCGCAGCGCCCCCGTCCAGCCACCTCAAGAGGAGCCTTGCCAGGCCTTGTCGCCTGGCAAGGCTCTCGCGCCATCCGGTTTCAGATGGGGCGCGAGCCAGCCCCGGACGGGGGACCTGCCAGCCCCCAGCCCCCGGCCCTGGACCCACCTCCGCGCTGGGGACCCGGCGGGCCAAACGGGCCCAGCAACTAGAACGAAGGGCTCGCGCGGCCAGGAGTCCCTCTCTAGAATTCGTTCTCGGAGAACTACATGTACGAGCGCATCGCGTGCATCGGAGGGGCCAGCCTCGACCGCAAGGTCGTGCCGCTGGGGAAGCTGCGCGCCGGAACCTCCAATCCGGTCGAGTCGGCAAGCTGTCCGGGCGGCACGGCGCGCAACATCGCCGAGGCGCTGGCTCGCCTGGGCTGCTCGGCTTCGCTCTTCACCCGGGTCGGCCGCGACGCCACCGGCGAGCAGATTCTCGCCCAGCTGCGGCGGCTCGGCGTCGAGCTCGACGGCGTCGACCGGGCCGAGTCGAGCCCGACGGCGTCCTACACCGCCCTGCTCGACGAGGCCAGCGAGCTCGTCTACGGCCTGGCGGACATGGAGATACTCGAGCGCCTCGACGTGGGCTGGCTCGACCCGATCGCCGAGGGCCTCGCCGCGCACGATCTCTGGATTCTCGACGCGAACCTGCCGGTGGCCGTCCTCGAGCGCCTGGCGGCCCTCGCTCCGGAGGGCGTCCGGATCTACGCCGATCCGGTCTCGGTCGAGAAGTCCGGGCGGCTGGCGTCGATTCTGGATCGAATCGACACCCTCTTCCCGGATCGCCTCGAGGCGGCCGCCCTGAGCGGCGCCGAGGGGGCACGAGACGCTGCCGCCGACCCCGCCAGGCTCGCCGCCGCCATCCGCGAGCGGGGCTCCCGGCGGGTGCTGATCACCCTCGGCGAAGACGGCGTCTGGGTCGACGATCCGCCGCGGCATGAGAGAGTGCCCGCCGTGGAAGCCTCGACCGTCATCGACGTCACCGGCGCCGGCGACTGCTTCTTGGCCGGCTACGTCTTCGCGCAGGCGGCCGGCGCTGCGATCGATCCCGTCAGGTGCGGCCTGATCGCGGCCACCTTCGCCGTCGAGAGCCCGCGCTCGGTGCCGGCCGAGCTGACCGCCGAGCGGCTGCTCGCGCGCTACCGGAGCCGCTAGCCGAATGCCCGAGATCACCGAGCTCCTCGATATCCGGCCGGAGGTGCGCGACGCGCTCGCCGCCGGCCGGCCGGTGGTCGCCCTGGAGTCGACGGTGATCGCCCACGGTCTGCCGGAGCCCCACAACCTCGAGACCGCGCTCGGCATGGAGCGCGTCATTCGAGAGGCCGGAGCCGTCCCGGCGACCGTCGGGCTGATCGCGGGCCGGGCGGTGATCGGGCTGTCGCGGGCCGAGATCGAGGCCATGGCCACCGCCGGCGACGTCGCCAAGGTGAGCCGCCGAGATCTCGCCGCGCTGCTCGCCTCGGGCGCCACCGGGGCGACCACCGTCGCCGCGACGATCTGCCTGGCGGCCCGCGCCGGCATTCGGGTGATGGCGACCGGTGGCGTCGGTGGCGTCCACCGCGGCGGCGAGACGAGCCTCGACGTCTCGGCCGACCTCTACGAGCTGGCCCGCTCGCCCCTGGCGGTGATCTGCGCCGGCGCCAAGGCGATTCTCGATCTGCCGCGCACGCTCGAGCGGCTCGAGAGCCTCGGCGTGCCGGTGGTGGGACTCGGAACGTCGGAGTTCCCGGCCTTCTACAGCCGCGACAGCGGCCTGGCGACGCCGCACACGGCGGCGACTGCGACAGACGCCGCGCGCCTGCTCGCAGCCCAGCGCGCCCTCGGGCTGGGCGGCGTCCTGGTCGTGCAGCCGCCCCCCGCCGAGCGCGCCCTGCCCCGCGCCGAGGTCGAGAGCTGGATCGCCGCGGCTCTCGCCGAGGCCGAAGCGGCCGAGCTGGCCGGCGCCGCGGTCACCCCGTTCCTGCTCCGGCGGGTCGCCGAGCTCAGCGGCGGCCGCACCCTCGCCGCCAACGTCGCGCTGCTGCTCGCGAACGCGCGGCTCGCGGCCGACATCGCCATCGCCGCGGGCAGCTGAACCGGGCGGGCGGGGCGAGTCGAGCGGGGGCGAGCCCCGCTCCTACTACGGTGGGAGGTCGAAGGTGGCGGCGCGCAGCAGGGCGTCGGTGAGCCGGCTGCCGTCGCGCGAGAACGGCACTCCCAGGAGCCGCGCCTCGCCGAAGTCGATCTCGTACTCGAGGCGCTTCAGGGTGTCCGGCTTCGCGATCTCGCTGGCGATCAGGGCATAGTGCGCCATCTTGCGGGCGTCGCCG
>JBFGLX010000235.1:0-5837 GCA_041575955.1 Thermoanaerobaculia bacterium | reverse complement strand
GGCACCTCGACCGTGGTGAAGCCCGAATAGACGAGGTTGGCGTACTCGGTGGTGCCGACCCCCCAGGTGAGCGCGTTGTTGCAGCCGCCCATACAGGTGTGGCTGTCGGTCGCCTGCACGAACTGGCCGGGCGACACCAGCTGCTGGCGGGCTACCTCGTGACAGATCCCCGGCGAGACGCCGTCGCGCGCCGAGAAGTCGCGCACCCCGGTGTGGCGCTGGAAGACCCGCTGCAGCTCGCGCAGCTCCTCGATCTTGCCCAGGAAGGCGCGCATCTTCGGGACTTCGTCGGCGTAGATCAGGTGGTCTTCGAAGACCGCGAAGCGCTCCGGCTCCTGGATCTCGTAGTCCTCGCCGTACTCCTGGCGCAGGAAGTAGTCGACCTGCGCGGTGGTGAACTCGTGCGAGTAGCCGCCGTCGACGCGCACCACCAGGGCGTCGCCCGGGCGGACGCTGCCCCCGTCGCCGTCGAGGCGGTGCCGCGAGAGGATCTTCTCGGCCATCGTCTGGGGCGCGGCCCCGTGACTCGGTTGGGGCAGCGTCAGCTCGCCGGCGGCGAGCCGCTTCGAGAACGCGAACAGGCCGCCCGACTCGACCTTCAGCCGGGTGATCGGGTCGTAGGGCCGGTAGAACTCCTCCAGGTCGATCCCGTCGCCGGCCTGGAGCCGCATCAGCAGGTCGTGGTCGCCCATCAGGACGCCCTGGTTGATGTTGTTGGCGGCGTGGATCGGGGCGAAGGAGGCGGCGATGGCGATCCGGATGCCGCTCCACTTCTCGGCCTGGACCGCGGTCTCGCGCGAGCTGCCGACGCCCTTGCGCAGGCCGGAGACGATGACCTCGAAATTGCCGTCGCGCAGGGCGTCGCGCGGAAACAGGCGCTCGCCGTCGACGATCAGGCCGGCGTAGGCGTCCCGCGCGAGGTCCTCCGGCTTGTAGGAAAAGCAGACCCACGCCGGGGTCATGGCGTCGGTGTTGATGTCGTCGAGCAGGTCGTCGACGGCCAGGTCGGCCATCCGCAGGTCGAGCTCGCCGCGCAGCTGGCGCCGGATCAGCTCGGGGTCCTTGGTCAGGAACAGCACCCGCTTGCCCGGGGTGAGTCGCACGGTGTCCGGTGGCTTCATCGCAGGGGGCTCGTCGCGGGTGGGCGTTGGCGGCGGCCGCTGCGGAACTACAGGGCGCCGAGGCCATTCTACCGCAGCCGCGTCGGCTCCCAGGGCGCTGTTGGTGGGTCCGTTCGGCCCGCCGGCTGCCCGAGGCGGGAGTGACGCCAGGGCCGGGGGTTGGGGGTTGGCAGGTCCCCCGTCCGGGGCTGGCTCGCGCCCCTTCTCCGGCTGCGGCTCCCACGCCCCTCACCGGAGCCCGGAGGGGTTGAAAGGGGGGGGCTCTCCCCTTTCCCCGATACGCGGACTTGATAGTTTGGCCCCATGCCCCGCGTCCTGGAAGCCGATCTGACCTGGACCGGTGGCGCGTTCGAGCCCGGCGTCCGGATCGCGATCGGCGACGACGGCCGCATCGAGGCGGTCGGCGCCGACGCCGGCGAGACCACCGAGCGCCTCGAGCGGCGGGCGCTGATTCCGGGGATGGTCAACGCCCACTCGCACGCCTTCCAACGCGGCCTGCGCGGCACCGGCGAGTCCTTTCCGGCGGGCGGCGGCAGCTTCTGGAGCTGGCGCGAGACGATGTACCGCCTGGCGGCGGAGCTCGAGCCGGAGAGCTTGCGCCGCCTGGCCGTCCAGGCCTTCGGCGAGATGCTCGACTGCGGCATCACGGCCGTCGGCGAGTTCCACTACCTGCACCACGACCGGCCGGAGGACTTCCGCTTCGACGAGCTGATCCTGGACGCCGCCACCGAGGCCGGCATCCGCATCGCCCTGCTCAGCGCCTACTACCGCACCGGCGGCATCGGCGCCGAGCTGGCCGGCGGCCAGCGGCGATTCCGGACCGCATCGCCCGCGGCCTACTGGGCCCAGGTCGACGCCCTGGCGGGCCCGCTGGCTAAGCCCGGCAGGTCGATCGGCGCCGTCGTGCACAGCGTGCGCGCCGCCGACCCCGGGGAGATCGGCGAGATCGCGGCCGAAGCGCGCCGGCGCGGCCTGGTGCTCCACCTGCATCTCGAAGAGCAGCGCCGGGAGGTCGAGGCGGCGCGCGCCGCCTACGGCTCGACCCCCATGGGGATCCTGCTCGACCGGGCCGAGATCGGCCCGTGGGTCACCGCTGTCCACTGCACGCACACCGACCCCGCGGAGCTGCGCGCGTTCCTGGACGCCGGCGGGCGGGTCTGCGTCTGCCCGCTCACCGAGGCCAACCTCGGGGACGGCCTGCCGCCGCTCGCCGACGCCGACTGCCGGAGCGCCTCGCTGGCCCTCGGCAGCGACTCGAACCTGCGCATCTCGATGCTCGAGGAGATGCGCTGGCTCGAGTACGGCCAACGCCTGCGGGGCGAGCGCCGCGGCGTCTTCGCCGATCCGGCCGGCGCCGTCGGCCGGAACCTGCTCGAGGTCGCCACGCTGGGCGGCGCCCGCAGCCTGGGGATCGAGGCCGGCAGGATCGAGGCCGGCCTCTGGGCCGATCTCGCCGCCCTCGACCTCGACCACCCGACCCTCCGGGGATGGCGCCCCGAGACCCTGATCGACGCGTTCGTCTTCGGCGGCGGCGATGGCGCGATCGCCGGCACCGCGGTTGCCGGGCGCTGGCGCGCCCTGGATTGAGCCGATGTGCGGCCGCTACTCCCTGTCGACGCCCGCCGACCTGGTCGCCGAGATCTTCGATCTCGAAGCGGCTCCGCAGCTCGCGCCGCGCTACAACATCGCCCCCACGCAGGAAGCGCCGATCGTCCGCGCCAGCGCCGATGGCGGGCGGGTTCTGCGCTCGGCCCGGTGGGGCCTCGTCCCGGCGTGGGCGAAGGAGGTCTCGATCGGCCAGCGGACCATCAACGCCCGCTCGGAGTCGGTCGCCGAGACGCGCTCGTTTCGCGACTCCTTTCGCCGCCGGCGCTGCCTGGTGCCGGCCGACGGGTTCTACGAGTGGCAAGCGCGCGCCGGCGGCAAGCAGCCGTTCCACCTGACGCTCGCGGACGGCTCGCCGTTCGCCTTTGCCGGGCTCTACGACCTGTGGCGCCGGGCCGAGCGGGAGTGGCTGGAGTCATTCACCATCCTGACCACCCGGCCGAACCCGCTGGTGGCGCCGATCCACGACCGCATGCCGGTCATCCTGCCCCGCGCCGCCCATCGGCTCTGGCTCGACCCCGCCGTCGACGACCCCGACCGCCTGCGGCCGCTGCTCGAGCCCTACCCGGCCGAGGAGATGCTGGCGACCGCGGTCGGCCGCTTCGTCAACAGCCCGCACAACGAGGGACCGCGTTGCGTCGAGCAGGTCGCGCTGGCGCCGGAGCCGCGCAACCTGTCACTGTGGGACTGATCGGGGGACTCCGGCCGTCGGTGCGCTTGACCCGCGACCCGCTCGCATTACATAATGAGTTTCGATTAGCTCCTGCCAAGGCGGTGTGAAAGAGATGGCTGTGAACCCAGTATCTGAGCGGGGCGAGAGTCTCCCGCCCGAAGACCAGGCCGATCCGGGCGTCCGAATCCTGGCAGTGGACGACGACCCGGAAGTCCGGCAGGTGATCGTGGCGGCGCTCGACAAGGCCGGCTACGCGGTCTGGCCCGCGGTCTCCGCGGAGGAGGCGCTCGAGATCCTCAACGAGCGCGGCCTGCCCCACCTGGCGGTCGTCGACATCCGCCTGCCGGGACTCGACGGGCTCGCCCTCTGCCAGAAGATCCACGACATCAGCGACGTCCCGATCCTCGTTCTGACGGTGGTCGACAAGCAGGAGACCGTGGTCAGCACCATCGAGCGGTTTGCCGAGGACTACATGATCAAGCCGTTCAACCCGCCCGAGCTGACGGCGCGGATCGGTCGCATCCTGCGGCGCATGGGAGATTTCACCTACACGCTCGAGCCCCAGATCCAGGTCGACGAGCACCTGGCGGTCGATTTCGTGCAGCAGCGCGCGATCGTCAGCGGCCGGCCCCTGGCCCTGACCCCGACCGAGACCAAGCTGCTCTACATTCTGATGCGCAACGCCGGCAAGACGGTCCTGACCAGCTTCATCCTGCGCCGTGTCTGGGCCCAGGACGAAGCCGACGAGAACACGCTGCGCGTCCACATCCACCGCCTGCGCCAGAAGATCGAGGTGTCGCCGAGCCGGCCGCGGTACGTGGTCACCGAGCGCGGCGTCGGCTACAGCTTCATTCCCCCCGGTTAGCGAGCGCCTCGAGCTCTCGCTCGAGCAGCGCGACGAGCTCCGCGACCCGACCCTCGAGCTCCGGCACCCGGGCGACGAGATCCTCCAGCAGGCCGTCGTCCCCGACCGCCTCGAGACGGCCGGCGAGGCGGGACAGCTCCATCGCGCCGAGCATCGCCGAGCTCGAGCGCAGCGAGTGCACGGCCCGGGTCAGCTCTTCGAGGTCGCGCGTCTCGACCCCGCTGCGCAGGTCCGCGAGCCGGGTCGGGGCGTGGTCCAGGAAGGTCCGGAAGAGCTGCCGGACCAGGGCGTCCCCGCCCAGATCGCGGAGCTGACCGACCACGGCCGGATCCAGCTTCACCGACGGCCGTCCGGGTCGGGCTCGCTCACCAGCCTGACCTTCTCACCGGCGTTCGATTCGGAACGTCGCAAATGCCTGGAGATGCAAGGCTTGCGACCGAGGGCGACGCAGGCGTATTGAGCATACGTCGAGGAGCCTGAACTGAGCGAAACGCAGCAGATTCAGGCATTTCCGACGTCCTGGGCGAAGGCTGGTGAGAAGGTCAGGTTAGAGGCCGGCGAGCATGTCGCGCGCCACCGGCGCCTCCGGGTGCTCCGGCGCCAGCTCGAGAAAGCGCGTCAGGTATTGCTTGGCCTTGACGATGTCGCCGGCGCTGGCGCTGGCCAGGCCGAGGAAGTAGTGGGCGTGCGCGTTGTCGGGCTGCGCGCGCAGGACCTTTTCGAACGCCGCGAGCGCCAGCTCGTTGCGGCCGGCGTTGAAGTGAGTGACCCCCTCTTCGAAGAAGGTCTGCGCCACCATCTCCGGGTCGGCGGCCACCATCCGGTCGAACGCCGCCTGCGCCCCCGCCTCGTCGCCGGCCTGCTTCATCACCAGGTAGAGCATCGACAGCGCCTTGGCGTCCTCGGGATTCGCTTCGGCGTAGGCCGTGGCGTGGCCGAGGGCGGCGGCGACGTCCCCATTGTTCAACGTGATCGCGGCGAGCGTGTAGTGCGCGGGCTTGAGAGTCGGGTCGAGCTCCAGCGCCTGCTCGAAGCGCCTCTTGGCGGCGGCGTGGTCGTCGAGCTTCACGTCGCGGGCGCCAGCGTTGTAGGCCCGAACCGCGACCTTGTCCGGCACCTTGCCGGAGGCCACCATCTGGTCGAGCAGCGGCAGGGCCCGGTCGACCCGCTCGAGATCCCACAGCGAGTCGAACAGCACGAGCTGGGCGAGGTCGTCCTCGGGCAGCAGCTCGTTGGTCTTCTCGGCGTGCGGCAGGGCCGACGCCGCGTCGTCGCGGGCCAGGAAGATCCGCGCCAGGGCGAGATGGGCGGGCCCCAGCTCGGGGTCCTCCGCGAGCGACTGCTCGAACAGCTCCTTCGCGCCATCGACGTCGCCCGCGCCGAACTTCTTCACGCCGTCGTTGTAGAGGTCGGCGGCCTTGCCCTTGCGCTTGAGCTCGGCCAGCTGCTCGGGCGCGACCGTCTCGCCCGCGACCAGCGTGTAGACCGGCTTGAGCGTCGCGCCCACCTGGGGATCGATCGGCTCCTGGACGGTCTGGTAGCCCTCCTTCTCCACCCGGATGGTCCAGTCCTG
>JBFGLX010000234.1:0-5848 GCA_041575955.1 Thermoanaerobaculia bacterium | reverse complement strand
GGCCAGCAGGAAGTCGTCGGCGTAGATCCGATCGAACTCCTTGATCTTCTGCAGATGGTCGCCGTGGCCGCCGTCCGCCGGTGGCGCGATCCGCTCACGGGCCCCTTCGTCGCGCACCGGATCGATGGTCGGAACCGCCACGACGGGCGGCTCGGGGGCGGGCGTCAGGCGACGGCGAATCTCCCACACGCCCAGGCCGCCGCCGGCAGCGCACGCCGCCAACGCTGGCAGGGTCCTGATGAACGTTCGACGATCCACGTGAGCTCCGGGTCCGAGCTACTCCGACTCTACCTCGTTACAATCCCCGCGCCTGCGAACTGTCACACAGGCCCTGACCGTAGCACGTTCGGGCCCCGAGCGGTTCTCAGGCCCTTATCTGTTGACGTTTGACGCCGCGCCTAACGCCGTTTCGCGGTGGCCAGGCCGGCCGACGTCGCGTCGATCGTCGCCAGCGCCAGCTTGCGCACCACCGCCGTCACCGTCTCCCGGCGCTCGCCGGCGAATCTCGCCAGCAGCTCGTACTCCTCGTCGGTGAAACGAGCGGTGATCTTCTCGTTGCGCGCCCGGTCGGGCGGCTCGATGCGCGCGCGGACGCTCTCGGGCAGGAGGCTCTCGAGCTTGGGTAAGCCGTTTCTCATCGCCTAGGGGTGCTCCTCGAGTTTGGCCTGAATCTCGCCGATGGTCGCGACCACCAGCTGCCGCACCAGCGAGGAGAGCGGCTCTCCGCGCCGCTTCGCCTCCCGGGCAAGGCGCTCCACCTCTTCGGCGGTGAAGCGGGCCGTGACTTTGCGTTCTTTGGGATTGTCGGTTCTTCGCGGGGTCATAGGGTTTGGTTCTCGATTCGGAGGTTTCTATCGTATCGCGAACGGATCACGAAGTTGGCGATGTTCACGGTCAATCGAGAACCAGCCTGTCCTTCCCTGACGGCCTGATGCAGGACCATAAAGGCGGCCAGAGCCCTCTCGTCGAGACCCTCGTTGGTGAACACATCGTATGCGGTCTTCGTCAGGTGATGCAATTCTTCCGTGCGTCGCAGGCGGATGAGGACGCACGCCCGGTCGAGCGACGCCAGCGCCGCCTTGAAGGTCTTGCCTTGATCCGCGAGGCGTGCCTGGGCCTGTGCGAACAGCCGGTCGGCTTCGGCAAGCTGCCCCAGGTTCATGAGGGCCAGCCCCTTGATCCAGTCGATGTTGGGCTCGAACGAGTCCGAGTCGATCACCTGCGCGATCGCTTCGGCCCGGCGGATCAGCCTCCAGGCCTGGAGTCCGTCGCCGGTTCGGGCCACCGCTTCGGCCACCGACATGAGGGCGAGCACGGCGAGGTTGTGGTCTTCGACCAGCGGCAGCCCGGCCTTGAGCGCCGCGCACCCGCCTCGGATGTCGCCCGCCGTCGCTCGCGCCCACCCCAGGTTGATCCAGGCCGCCCCGAGGCGGCCCGTCTGGCGCTCGAGCCGTCTCAGCCTGATCTCCCGCTCGAAGCAGGCGGCGCCGTCGTCCAGGCGCCGCTGGGCGACTCGAAGCGCGCCGAGGAAGCCGAGCCAATCCGCCCGCAGCCCGCGGTCGCGGGTGCCGGCCCTCAGGTAGGCGTCGGCCTCGGTCAGGCTCGCCTGGGCGCCCCGGATGTTCGCCGCCAGGCGCCGGGCGTTGGCCTGATGGAGGAGCGCCTCGCCGATCAGGTCGGCCTCGCTGGCGGGCGCCAGGTAGCCGCTGCCGGCAGCGGCCCGCGCCGCCGCGAGTCCGAGCTCGGCCAGCCTCAGCGTCTCGGTCGCGTCCCCGAACCGGTTGGCGTAGCTACGCCTCATGAATTCGTAGGCGAGCGCGACCAGGGTCGCCGGCGGACTGTTCTCGAGCAGCGTCCGGACCCGGCCGGCGGGCGCTTCGAGGATGTCCCGCCAGCGGGCGTCGGCCCGAGCCCGGTGGCGGGCGACCTGCCGCTCGAGCGCCGGCAGCTTGCGCGCCAGCGAGCGGAACGCCTCGGCGTAGCCGTTCCGGCGGCCCGGCGCCGGGTCCTTGGCTTGAATCGTGTCGCGTTCGAGGGCTTCACGCAGCCGTCGCGCCAGTCGCAGAAAAAGGTGATTGTCGTGCATGGGTCAGCGGTTAGCTGGCCCATGCTACCGCCGCCGGGGAGCCGGCGTCAAGACTGCACGGACGACCGGCGTCGGCCGTCTCCGGTGCCCTATTCGCCCGCGGGGCAGGTGCGGGCGAAGAACGGCCCGGCGTCGACGATCTCGACCGGAATGCCGTCGATCTGCCGAGGGATCCGGGTCAGGGCCTCGGCCCGGGCGCCACCGACGTAGACCTTGAAAACCGCCGCATCGGGGCGCGTGCTCGAGCGTCCGATCCCCATGGCGTGGACGCCGTCGATGGCCAGGATCTCGGTGTCGGCGCCGGCCTGAATGCGCTTGGCGAGACGCAGCTCGCGCTCGCCCAGCTCGAGGATCCCGGCCCGGGCCTCGAAGTGCGCGGCGGCCGACGGGTTGCACCCCACCAGCTCGGCGGGCCCCCTGGGCCTCATCTTGCGGACCTGCTTGAGGACCACGCTCATCGGGTTGCCGACCGTGGTCCGCTCGTCGCCGGCGAACAGGAGGCCGACCTGGCGCGGGCACGGCTTCACGTTCTCCACGATGACCGCCCCCGAGTCGCCGCCCGCCGAGAACGCCCGGTTGGTGGGCGATTCTACGAAGAACTGCTTGACGAACCTGGCCGAGAAAACGGCCGCGTCGTCCGAGCACTCCTCGGAGTAGAGGACGTCGACCTTCACGTTGATCGCCGTCACGGCGCCCGATCTCACGCCGGTCGTCCGCCCCGCCTTGCGGACCCGCATTCCGATCTGCGGGGCCACCGCCTCGTTGCCCGGCACGCCGATGCCGATCATCGCGCCGCTCGCATCGACCGAGTCGTCGACCACCGCGGCGATCGCCGCGTCGACCGCGTTCTTGCCGCGGCCGAACTTGATCTTCTTGAAGCCGGTGAGCTCGCCGACGATGTTGTCCGCCGGGGCGGCGCAGCGGGCGTCGATCAGGCCGGGCTGACTGACGGCGCTGCCCAGGTCGGCGAAGTTGGACTTGGCGATCACGTGGTTGTTGCTCAGGATGAAGAGATCGTTGCCCTTCCGGACGAGGCCCCCCAAAGTGCCACTGCAGCAGAAACTGGCGGTGATGTCGTCGACGTTGCCGCCCGAGGTCCCCATCTGGATCGGCCTGCGCTGTCGCTTGCGGTGCTTCCTCGGGCCGGCCTGGAGGTCGAGCTCGGACTCCGAGCTCGAAGGGGCCTCGCCCTGGGGAGCCGCCGGCTCGACGGCCAGCGCTAACGCGAGCAGCGCGCTCGCGCCGCAGCGGACGGCCGAGCGGCGATAGCGGACGGATGACGGTCGGGCGGAGGCTGGGATCATCGGAGTTTCCTCTCCTCTGTTCGGGTGGGCCGAGTCTAGCGCGGCGTCCCGGCGGACGCTGTTGAGAATAGCACCCGCCGGCACCCGGGCCGGTCGCGCTACGGCAGCGGGACGATCTGGCACGCGTCGCCCGCGGTCGCCGGCCGCGCACCGGCCGGGATCCGCAGCAGGGCGGTGCCGCGGGCGTAGGCCGCCTGGTCGTGGGAGCCCTTGGGCGGCACCGGTCGCACGCGCAATCCGCCGTCGACGACCCTTACCTCGGCCGGCAGGAACCGGTCGCGCCCCTTGGCGCCGGGCGCGCCGGCGGTCAGGGTGCCGGCGAGCGCGCCGCTCAGGTAGCCGTCGTCGTGGCCCATCAGCCGGCGCAGCAGCGGCCGGACGAACAGCCAGAACGTGACCATGACCGACGCCGGGTTGCCGGGCAGGCCGAAGAGCCAGCCGCGATCGTGGCGGGCGGCGACCAGCGGCTTGCCGGGCTGAATCGCCACGGCGTCGAACAGCACCCGGCAGCCGAGCCGGGTGACGATCGACTCGACGAAGTCGAACTCGCCCATCGAGACCCCGCCGCAGACGATCAGGACGTCGGCCTCGAGGCCGAGCCGGATCCTCTCTTCCAGGACCCGCGGCCGGTCGGGGGCGATCCCGAGATGCTCGAACTCGAGGCCTAGCTCCGCCCCGGCGCCGATCAGGAAGTCGCTGTGGGAATCACGCAGCTGTCCCGGCCCCGGCTCGGTCGCCGGATCCACGACCTCGTCGCCGGTGGTCAGGAAGGAGACGCGCGGCGAGCGATGGACCTCGACCGTCGCGCAGCCGTGGGTGGCGAGCAGCGAGAGCGCTCCGGGAGTCAGCAGCGCGCCGGCGGACAGCAGCGGCGCGCCCGCGCGCAGGATCTCGCCGCGCCGGCGGATGTGGCGGCCGGCGCCGCCCGCGGCCGTGAAGCGGACCTCGTCCCGGCCGCGATCGGTGTCTTCCACCGGCACCACGGTGTGGGTCGCCGCCGGCGCGGGAGCGCCGGTCATGATGCGCGCCGCGGCGTCGCCGGGGAGGTCGAAGCCGGGCGGGTCGCCGGCGGCGATCACGCCCACGACGCGCCGGCGGTCGCCCGCGCCGACCTCGCCGCCCACGGCGTAGCCGTCCATCGCCGAGACGTCGGTGGCCGGCACGTCGACGGTCGCCTCGAGGCTTCGGGCGAGCACTCGACCCACCGCCGCCCGGCGCGCGAGACGCTCGGGCGGAAGCGGTTCGAGCTCCGCCTCGAGACGCTGCCAGGCTTCGTCGGGAGAGGTCAAAGCCATTGTTTTTCAAACACTTCCGCTGTGTCCTGCTTCACTTCGAGGCGTCCGGCCAATGCTATACTGAACCGCGAGGTTACCTCGTGAGCCAACGCTTCCACTTCAAGGCCTCCCTGGCCGAGAGCACCCTTCCGGAGATGCTCTATTCCATCCAGAGATTCCGGGTCCCGGGGGTCATCGAGGCCCGCAACGAGGAGACCACCAAGCACGTCTACCTGCGCGAAGGCTACGTCATCCACGCCGCCTCGAGCGATCGCAAGGACAGCCTGGGCGAGCACCTCGTGCGTCAGGGCGGGCTCACTCCGGCACAGTATGCCGAGCTCTCTCGCGACCTGCGCGAGAGCAAGGAGCGGCTCGGCGTGCTGCTGCTCAAGCGGCGGCTGCTGACCCCGGCCGCCGTGCTCGAGGCCATCCGCGAGCATATCGAGGAGATCGTCTGGAGCCTCTTCTTCTGGCGGGAGGGCGAGGTGAGCTTCAGCGTCGGCGAGTTTCACGGGCCGGAGATGGTCCAGATCCAGCTGCCCCTGCGGCAGGTGATCGTGCGCGGCATCCGGCGCGCCCCGCAGGCGCGCCCGCTGGTGAGCCGGCTGGGGCGCAAGGAGACGGTCCTGGAGGCGCGGTTCGGGTGGGAGGACCTGATCGAGCTCGGCCTCGACGGCGACGAGACCCGGATGCTCGAGCTGGTCGACGGCAAGCGGACACTGTACGATCTGTGCGCTGAGGGACCGCTGGCGCCGGCCGAGAACGCCAAGCTGCTCTACGCCTTCCAGGTGCTGCAGCTGGTGCGGCGCGCCGCGGCCGCCGAAAGTGCCGGGCCGGTCAAGGTCCGGCTCGGCACCGGAGGGGACGCCTAGCCCGAAACGAGACATGCCGATCTACGAATACCTCTGCGACGCCTGCGGGCAGCGTTCGGAAGCGATCCAGCGCCTCTCCGAAGCGCCGCTCAGCGAGTGCGACGAATGCGGCGGGCCGGTGCGGCGGCTGATCTCGGCGCCCGCGTTCCAATTCAAGGGCTCGGGCTGGTACGTAACCGACTACGCCGGCCGCAAGAGCCCCGAGAGCTCGACCGCGGCTGCGGACTCGAAGGAGAGCGCGGCGCCGGCGGCGGGCAAGGAGAAGAGCGGGAAGAAGGCGAGCGAGTCGGGATCCGCGAAGGCCTCCGGCAG
>JBFGLX010000233.1:0-5848 GCA_041575955.1 Thermoanaerobaculia bacterium | reverse complement strand
GATGTCGGTGAGCGGCATCATCGGCACCTACCTCGGGGTGCGCTCGCCGGGGACCGCCTACGTCCTGCTGCACCACTACATGGGCGAGATCGACGGCGCCTTCCGGTCGTGGGGCTACTCGAAAGGCGGCACCGGCGGGCTGAGCCTCGCCTGCGCCCGCGCCGCCGAATCGTTCGGCGCCGAGATCCGTGCCGAGGCACCGGTCGCGCGGGTGCTGGTCGACAACGGCCGCGCCCGCGGCGTGGTGCTCGACAACGGCGACGAGCTTCGCGCCCGGACGGTGATCTCGAGCTGCGATCCGAACCTGACCTTCCTCAAGCTGGTCGGCGAGGAGCACCTGGAGGCCGAGTTCGCCACCGCCATCAAGCGCTACAAGCTGCGCGGCAGCTCGGGCAAGGTCAACCTGGCGGTGGACCGGCTGCCGGAGTTCCCCGGCCGCGAAGGGAGCGCGCACCTGCGCGGCGACATCGCGATCGCGCCGGGCATCGACTACCTCGAGCGCGCCTACGACGACGCCAAGTACGGCGCCTTCTCGAGGCGCCCCTACCTCAACGTGGTCATCCCCTCGGTGATCGACCCGAGCGTCGCGCCCCCGGGCAAGCACGTCATCTCGATCTTCGTCCAGTACGCGCCCTACCATCTGAAGGGTGGCGCCGAGGGCTGGCCCGATCAGCGCGACGCCTTCGGCGACACCGTGGTCGAGACCCTGGCCGAGTACTGTCCGGGGCTCGAGGAGTCGATCCTCTACCGCCAGGTGCTCACCCCCTGGGACCTCGAGCAGCAGTTCGGGCTCACCGAAGGCAACATCTTCCAGGGCGAGCTGAGCCTCGAGCAGCTCCTTTTCCAGCGCCCGACCGCCGGCTGGGCGCGCTACAAGACCCCGGTCCGGAGCCTCTGGATGTGCGGCTCGGGCACCCACCCGGGAGGCGGCATCATGGGAGCCTCGGGGCAGCTCGCGGCGGCGGCGCTGCTGGAGTCCGGAGAGCTGTGAGCGGGCGCTGGGACACGCTGGTCATCGGCGGCGGCCATAACGGCCTGGTCGCCGCGACCCTGCTCGCGCGCGCCGGCGGCAAGGTCCTGGTGCTCGAGGCGCGCGACCGGGTCGGCGGCCTCGCCACCGGCGAGGAGTTCCACCCCGGCTACCGCACCGCGGGCGTCGACGACGACACGAGCCGGCTCCGCCCCTGGGTCGTCGACAAGCTCGGACTGCGCCGCTTCGGCCTCGAGCTCGAGAGCGAGGAGACGCCGATCTTCTCGCCCGCGCCCGCCGGCGACGGCGCCGGTCTGCTGGTCTGGCGCGACGCCGAGCGCTCGCGCTCCGAGCTCGGCGACGACGCCGAGGCCTACGCCCGCTACCGAGCGTTTCTGGCCCGCCTGGCGCCGTTCGCGCGCCGGGCGCTCGACCGGGTGCCGATCGACATCTCGGAGAAGAAGATCGCCGACCTCTGGAGCCTCGGCCGGACCGCCCTCGGCCTGCGCCTGCTCGGGCGCCGCGACATGATGGAGCTCTTCCGGATCGGCCCGATGTGCGTCGCCGACTGGCTGCGCGAGTGGTTCGCGAGCGACCGGCTGAACGCCCTGCTGGCGGCGCCGGCGGTCTTCGGCGGCTTCACCGGGCCGTGGTCGCCGGGCACCAACGCCAACCTGCTGCTCCACGACTGCTTCGCCGGGCCGGAGGTGCGCGGTGGCGCTCCGGCCCTGGTCGCCGCCCTCGAGCGGGCGGCGCGCGCGGCCGGGGTCGAGATCCGCACCGACGCCCGGGTGCGGCGGATCGAGGTCGGCCCGAGCGGCGTCGCCGGCGTCACGCTCGTCGGCGGCGACGGCGTCGAGGGCGCGCGCGTCGCCGCCGCCTGCAATCCCCGGCACCTGCTATTGGAGCTCCTGCCCGCCGAGCTCCTCTCCCTGCGCCTCGAGCACGGCATCACCCACTTTCGCAGCCGCGGCACCACCGCCAAGGTGCACCTCGCGATGAACGGCTACCCGGCCTTCGCCTGCCGGCCGGAGCTCGAGGCCGCCCACGTCCGCATCGCCGACGGCATCGACCCGCTCGAGCGCGCGTTCGACCCGGTCAAGTACCGGCAGCTCGGCGCCGAGCCGGCGCTCGAGGTCCGGGTGCCGTCTTTGGCGACGCCCGGGCTGGCGCCCGCCGGCTGCCACGTGCTCTCGATCGGCGTCCACTTCGTGCCCTACGACGTCGAGGGCGGCTGGAACGAGGCGAGCCGCGCGCAGCTGCTCGAGAACGTCCTCGAGGGCCTCGAGAGGTACTCGCCCGGAATCCGGTCGCTGGTGGTGGGCGACGAGGTGCTGACGCCACTCGACCTCGAAAGCCGCTACGGCCTCGCCGGCGGCCAGATCCACCATGGCGAGCACGGCCTCGACCAGCTCCTCGTCCGCCCGACCCCGGAGTGCGCGCGTTACGCCACTCCGATCCCGGGCCTCTATCTCTGCGGCGGCGGCAGCTATCCCGGCGGGGGCCTCACCGGCGCCCCGGGAGCGCTTGGCGCCGAGCGGATGCTCGGGGACCAATAGGGCGCGAGGCCCTCCCCTCGCCTCCTCGTGCGCCACGCTATGATCGGGCTCCTCGCCCGCCCATGGAACAGCTCTCCGCCCTCGACGCAGCGTTCGTCTATCT
The DNA here is from genome assembly GCA_041575955.1 of Thermoanaerobaculia bacterium. Taxonomy (GTDB): domain Bacteria; phylum Acidobacteriota; class Thermoanaerobaculia; order Multivoradales; family JAHEKO01; genus JAHEKO01. Next base: position 3,216 of record JBFGLX010000233.1, on the reverse strand, counting down.
CGAATCCCCGCGCACGCCGATGCATATCGGCGGCGTCTACCTGATCGACGGCGCCACGGCCGGCCCGGAGTTCGGCTACGACCGCGTGCGAACCCACGTCGAGTCGCGGCTCGGTGTCGCGCGCACCTTCCGGCAGCGGCTGGTCGAAGTGCCTCTGGCCCTGGGCCATCCCTACTGGATCGAAGACCCCGATTTCGATCTCGACCTTCACCTGCCGCGGGTGGGCGTCCCCCGGCCCGGCGGCAAGGCCGAGCTGATGCGCCTCGCGGCCGATCTCTTCGCCCGTCCGCTCAGCCGGCGGCGGCCGCTCTGGGAGATGGCGTTCGTCGACGGCATCGACGGCTATCCCGGGCTGAGCCCGGGCTCCTACGCCCTGATCGCGCGCGTCCACCACGCCGCCGTCGACGGCATGTCCGGCGCCGAGATCATGGGCGCGCTGCTCGACGCCGAGCCGAGCGCGCACCGTCAGCTGCCTCCGGACCGATGGCGTCCCGAGCGGGTGCCGAAGGGCGTCGAGCTGGTGGCGCGCAGCTACGGCAAGCTCGGCGCGAAATCGATCGATCTCGCCAGGATCCTCGGCAAGGCGCTCTCCGGGGCGGGCTCGCTGGTCGGCCGCACGCTCGAAGAGAGCCTCGAGCGGCCGCCACTGCCGCTGACCGCGCCGCGCACCGTCCTCAACTCGCGCGTCGGCCGGCAGCGCAGCTTCGGCGGCGTCGAGTTCGCGCTCGGCCGGATCAAGGAGGTCCGCCGCCGGGCGCCGGGAACGACGGTCAACGACGTGCTGCTGGCGGTGTGCGCCGGGGCGCTCCGCGACTGGCTGGGCGCGCGCGGCGAGCTCCCCGGCGATCCGCTGGTCGCCATGGTGCCGATGTCGGTGCGAGCCGAGGAGAAGAAGGCGGCGATGGGCAACCGGGTCACCGCGCTCTTGGTCGAGCTGGCGACCCAGGTCGCCGATCCGCACGAGCGCCTGCTGCGCATCCACCGCAGCGCCACCGGCGCCAAGGGCTACGGCGGCGCCCTGCCGGCCAACGAGCTGATGGAGTTCGTGCCCTCGGAGACCGCGGCGCTGGCCAGCCGGCTCTACATGCGCATGCGCGGCTCCGACCGCCACCGCCCGTTCTTCAACCTCGTGATCACCAACGTGCCGGGCCCGCCGGTGCCCATCTATCTCGCCGGCGCCCGCGTCCACGGCCACGTCGGCACCGCGCCGCTCTACGACGGCATGGGGCTCATCCTGGTGATCTTCAGCCTGGCCGGCAAGGTCTCGATCGGCATCACCTCGTGCCCCGAGGTGATGGCGGACGTCAGCGAGCTCGAGACGCTTCTGGAGCGGTCGCTCGAGGCGCTGGAGGCGCCCGCGGCGATCGACCTCGAAGAGGTCGCGGCGCGCATCGCTGACGGCAAGCGCGCGCGCCGACCGGCGGCCAGGACGGCTCGAGGGGCCGCCACGGTGGCGCGGCTCGACGACGCCACCGACCGGCTCGAGGCGGCGATCGAGCGGCTTCGGCAGCGGGGCGCGGAATCCGAATGATCAAGCCGCCGTCGCCGCTCCTGCTGCTGTTCGAGGGCCGCGCGGCGCTCGAGCTCGGCTCGCTGCCGCTCTGGTGGCCGGTGCTCAAGCGCCAGCCCCGGGGCGACGGCCATCCCGTCCTGGTGCTGCCCGGCTTTCTGGCCAGCTCGCGCTCCACCGCGCCGCTCCGCTGGTACCTCCAGAACCGCGGCTACTCGCCCCACCGCTGGAGGCTCGGCCGCAACTACGGCTACGACCGCGGCCTGCACGAGAAGATGGCCGATCGCGTCGCCGATCTCGCCCGGCGCCACGGCCGCAAGGTCTCGCTCGTCGGCTGGAGCCTGGGCGGCGTCTACGCCCGCGAACTGGCGAAGGAGGCGCCCGATCTCGTGCGCCAGGTGATCACTCTGGGCAGCCCCTTTCGCGGCGGCGCCCGGAGCAGCCGGGTGCGCAAGCTCTACGAGCTGGTCACCGGAGAGGACCCGGCGGCGATCGAAGACGAGTTCATCCAGCGGCTGGAGACCCCGCCGAGCGTGCCGACGACCTCGATCTACACCCAGAGCGACTCGATCGTCTCCTGGCCGGCGTCGCTCGAGCGCCTCGACCACGACCGGATCGAGAACATCGGCGTGTTCGCCGCCCACTTCGGCCTCGGCGTCAACCCGGCCGTCTGGATCGCCATCGCCGACCGCCTCGCCCAGCCCGAGGACGCCTGGCAACCGTTCGAGCCGACCGCATACCGCCGCTACCTCTACACCGGCGTCCAGAACGTCGACCGCCCCGCCCCACCCCGCGGCCTCGATCCGGGGACGGCTGATACCTGACTCTCTCCCCGCTCAGCGGAAGCGGAAGGGCAAGCCGGCGAGTGTCGAAAGGTCGAGCTGAGACGCGGTGTAGCCCCAGCTTCAGGGTGTTACCCGATGTCTCGAGATCTGGACATAGCGACAGTCCTGCGTCTGGCATGAAAGTGGGCTCAACGAAAGCACGCTCAGCTGCAGATGCACGGCCTCGGGCAGCACAGGACTCTTCCGGTGGATCACCAGATGGACCTCGGCGTGATGCGAATCGATCAGACCGGGTCTGGGCAGGGCAAGGCTCGGATCGTCTTTCGAGAGGCCGGCAGCAAATGTTCCGCGCCCATCCCCAACGACGAAGTTGGAGCTGCCGAGGATCCAGGAAAACCGGACCCTGGGATCACCGTACCACCCGGGATCGGCATCGAGGATGTCGCACTCGAAAGGCCGGGAGCAATACTCCGGGTTGTTGAAGATAAGCCACTCCAGAGTGTAGATCCCCGGGGTCAGATCGCCGGTGCGAACCCTGACCGCGATGCCATCGTCGTTTCTCCACAATTTCGTGTAGGTACCCGGAACGCGCTCGCCAAGTACGAAATTCTGGCCGAGCCGAAGAATCGGCCGGCGCGAGGTGCTCGTCTCCGCCCAGGCGCTTGCAGCGCAAGCCACCATGAGGCCGGCCGAGACAGAGATGAAAGTCTTCCTGTTCATGAGGTTGTTTTCTCCTAGGTCGTTTGACCGTCGTTCGCCTCGGGCGGCCGCTTCCGGTCTCCGAATCCGCCCTCTGAACACCTACCGCGCATTCCGGGCGAGGAACGGCTCATCCGCGCGCCGGATCCCCGGTCGACCACCCGTAGGGGCCGTCGCCGGCCGCCGCCATCGCGCCGAGGCCCTCGCCCAGAAAAGCCGCTC
>JBFGLX010000232.1:0-5850 GCA_041575955.1 Thermoanaerobaculia bacterium | reverse complement strand
CCACTCGACCGCGACGTCCTCGAGCGTCGATTGCACCAGCAGCGCGACGCCGATGGCGACGAACGCGACGCAGACGAGCAGCGCGCCGGTAAAGCCGAGCTGCTGCGTGAGACCGGCCGACGCCAGCCGGCCGAGGGCGCCGCCGGAGTCGATCTGCGTCCCCCGCCAGGCGATCTCTCCGATGGTCAGCTGCAGCAGGCCCGGCACCGAGATCAGGACCACGGCGGCGCCAATGCCGCGGCCGGCGATCGGCGGCAGCGCCAGGCGGCGGACCCGGCGCCAGCCGGCAACGCTCAGAAACACCGGCAGGAACAGGCAGCAGATGCCGACCACTCCGAACGCGACCGCGGAGACCTGGGCGCCGATCGGGCCGACCAGATTGTGCAGCTCCGAGCCCCGGCTCAGCTCGAACAGCAGGCTCGGGTCCTCGGGATGGTAGCTGAGAAAGCTCAGCGCGGTCAGAAGCGCCAGCAGGAGCAGGCCGATACCGGCCAGCTCGGCGCCCTTCGCGGGCGGGAGCTTGAGACGAGCGGGCTTCGTGCTGACGGACTTGGCCAAAGTTCTGACCCTCTCGAGGGGGGTGGCAAAACTCTAGCATTGATAGTCGCTTAGCGGCAATTCCCTACAAATTGCTTGAAGTCGTCCGCGTCCGCCAGCGGTGGAGCCGGACAAAGTCGTCCAGGCCCAGCGCTTCGGCGCGCGTGAGCGCCGCGAAGCCCAGCTCCTCGATCGCGGCCGCCGCATGCTCCCGGCCCCAGGTGGCGGCCAGGGAGTTGCGCAGGGTCTTGCGGCGCAGCCCGAACGCCGCCCGCACGGTGCGCCCGAACTCGCCCAGCTCGACGCGCGGCAGCGGTCCTGCGATCAGCTCGAGACCGACGAACGCGCCATCCACCCGGGGCGGCGGCCGGAAGCGGCCGCGCGGCACCGCACCGAGCCGGTAGGCCCGCGCGCGCGCCGCGACCAGCACGCTGAGCGACCCGTAGGCGGTGCTCCCGGGCGCCGCGACCAGGCGCTCGGCGACCTCCCTCTGGACCAGCAGCCCTGCCCTGGGCACGGCCGGCGCCCGCAGCAGCAGCCGCTCGATCAGGGGGGTGGCGATGTTGAAGGGCAGGTTGCCGGCCACCAGGCAGCCCGCCGGCAGCCGCTCCCAGGGGAGCTCGAGAGCGTCGCCGATGACCGGCCGCAGCCGGCGGTCGTGGAGGCGCCGCCGCAGCTCGAAGGCCCACGCCGGATCGACCTCCCAGGCCCACACTTCGGCGCCTCGGTCGAGCAGCTCCCCCGTGAGGGCGCCACCACCGGGGCCGACCTCGACCACCCGCTCGCCGTCCGGTCTCAGGAACTCGACCACCTCCCGGCAGAGGGACGGGTCGGTCAGGTGATGCTGTCCGAGCGGCTTCTTGAGCGAGATGCGGCCCACGCCCGGATATCTATCATCCTGTCGTCCGGCAGAGTGCCTTATTCCACTCCGATTTCGCTGCCGCTTTGCTAAGGTCGGTGACGGGAGCAAGCCGGACCTTCTCACCTGTCGTTGCCCAGAATGCCGGGAACATCTGAATCTGCTTCGTTTCGGTGCGGCCGAGGAATGCAGGAGTGACGAAGTTCCACTGCCTGGAGCCCACCGAGCTCGAAGCGTTCCTGGAGCGCCGGCGGGCGACGCCGGCGTTCGGCCGGGACATGAGCCTGGCCGACAACCTGAGCACGGTCCTGCGCAAGGCCAACGAGTTCGTGCCCTCGGAAGCGGGCTCGATCCTGCTCGACAACCCGAACGCCAAGCGCACCAACCGGGCGCGCAACTCGCTCACCTTCATCGCCTCGTTCGGGGCCGCCTCCGAGGGCCTGCTGGGCAAGGAGATCTCGGCAGTCGACGGCATCGCCGGCCACGTCTACCGGGAGGGGACCTCCTACTCCGCCTCCAACCTGGTCGACGACAAGCTCTTCTACCCCATGTTCGACCACGACAACCAGTACGAGACGCGCTCGCTGGTGGCCATCCCGATTCGCATCGAGCAGGAGGTCTGCGGGGTGCTCGAGCTGGTCAACCGGAGGTTCACCGACGAGGGCTACAGCCAGCAGGACGTCAACCTGCTCGAGATCTTCGCCGGCTTCATCTCGGTCTCGATCCAGAACGTGCTCGACGGACGGCAAGCGCAGGAGATCGCCAAGCGCGACAACCTGACCGGGCTGTACAACGACCGCTACCTGCATGTGGCGCTGGCCCAGGCGATCGCCCGCTGCCGGGCCCGGCGCGAGGACCTGGTGCTGCTGTTTCTCGATCTCGACTTCTTCAAGCACGTCAACGACTCCCACGGACACCTCGCCGGCAGCCAGGTCCTGCAGGAGGTCGGGCGCCTGCTGCACCAGTTCGAGAAGGGGCGCGACATCATCGCCGCGCGCTACGGCGGCGACGAGTTCGTCCTCGCCCTGCCGGCCTGCGACCTGGCCACCGGCATCGAGCTCGCCGAGTCGATCCGCGAGCAGATCGTCGGCGCGACGTTCTGCTCCGGCCGCGGCGAGATCCAGCCCGATCCGCTCTACCTGACCGGCATCACCTGCTCGGTCGGCATCGCCTCGCTGCGGCGCCATCTGTCCGAGGAGCTGTCGCCGGAGCGCTGCAAGAGCACCCTGCTGCGCCTGGCCGATTCGGCCATGTACGTGGCCAAGGAGACCGGCCGCAACCGCACGGCCACCGCCAGCGAGCCGGTCCGAAGAAGAGAAGCGGGCTAGCGGCGAACGGCTGGGCGGCAGACCGCCCGTTATGCTAGGCTGAAGCCGAGGGCCCGGGCTGAGCGACCGCCCCTTCTGAGCCCCTCCCCAACTCCGCCTGACGGTGAGGATGCACGCATGACGTTGACGCGCCAGCTCGATCGGATTTCGCCTCAGGAAGTGCACGACGTCATCAGGGAGCACATGCTCGCCGACGGCATGCGGCTGGTGCTCGACATCGAGCGCAGCCACGGCTCGACCCTCGTCGACGCTCGCGACGGCCGCGAGCTCCTGGACCTGTTCTGCTGCTTCTCGACCTGCCCGCTCGGCTACAACCACCCCAAGCTCGACGATCCCGAGTTCCGGTCCCGGCTGCTGCCGGCGGCGCTCAACAAGCCGTCGAACTCCGATCTCTACACCACCCAGATGGCGGAGTTCGTGGCCGCGCTGGCGCGCACGCTGCCGCCATCGCTCAACCAGCGCATGTTCTTCATCGAGGGCGGGGCGCTGGCGGTCGAGAACGCGCTCAAGACGGCGTTTGACTGGAAGGTGCGCAAGAACATGGCCGCCGGCAAGGGCAAGAAGGGCCGCCAGGTGATTCACTTCCGCCAGGCGTTCCATGGCCGCAGCGGCTACACCATGTCGCTCACCAACACCGATCCGGCGAAGACCGAGCTGTTCCCCAAGTTCTGCTGGCCGCGGGTCCACAATCCGGCCTTGAGCTTCCCGATCACCGACCGGGTCCTGGAGCGCGTGCTGCGCGAGGAGACCGAGTCGGTGGCCGAGATCAAGCAGGCCCTGGTCGACAATCCCGACGACATCGCGTGCCTGATCATCGAGCCGATCCAGGCCGAGGGCGGCGACAACCACTTCCGGGGCGAGTTCCTCCGGCAGCTGCGCGAGCTGGCCGACGAGAACGAGTTCCTGCTCATCTACGACGAGATCCAGACCGGCTTCGGCACCACCGGCCGCTGGTGGTGCTTCGAGCACTTCGACGTCGAGCCCGACGTGCTGGCGTTCGGCAAGAAGACCCAGGTCTGCGGCATCTGCGCTTCGGACCGGGTCGACGAGGTCGACTCGGTGTTCAAGGTCTCGAGCCGCATCAACTCGACCTGGGGCGGCAACCTGGTCGACATGGTCCGCTGCCAGCGCTACGTCGAGGTCATCGAGGAGGAAGACCTGCTCGCCCACGCCACCCGGGTCGGCGACCACCTGCTGGCCGGACTCGTTCGACTCACCGAGATCTTCCCCGGGCGGGTGACCAACGCGCGCGGCCGCGGCATGTTCGCGGCCTTCGACCTGCCCGATACCGAGACTCGGCAGGCGACCGTCCGCGAGATGCGCCAGAACGGCATTCTCGGCATGATCTCGGGCGAGCGCTCGGTCCGCTTCCGGCCCGCCCTGACCCTGACGATCGACGAAGCGAACGAGGCGCTGCGCCGCACCGAGCGCGCGCTCGCGACGGTTCTCCAGCCCGCCCCGTAGCAGGGCCGGCCCGAGATCCGGCGAGCTTTCCACGTCGATTCAACACCTTTTCCACAAGTTTTTCCGCAAATCCGGAGCCCCGACATGACCGTCCACACCGAAGACAAGACCCACGCCCTGCTCGCCTCCCTCGGCATCGAAGCCGAGAACCCAGGCGCCTTCGACGGCGCCTGGATCGACACCTCGGGGCCGCTCATCACCTCGGTCAACCCGGCCACCGGCGAGCCGATCGCCTCGGTCCGGAGCGCCGCGATCGAGGACTACGAGCGGGTCGCCGCCGCCGCCGCGCGCGCCTTCGAGGAGTGGCGCACCTGGCCGGCCCCCAAGCGCGGCGAGATCGTCCGCCAGCTCGGCGACGAGCTGCGGCGCCACAAGGACGCGCTCGGCGCCCTGGTCACCCTCGAGATGGGCAAGATCCTGAGCGAGGGCCTCGGCGAGGTGCAGGAGATGATCGACATGGCCGACCTCGCGGTCGGCATGTCGCGCCAGCTCTACGGCCTGTCGATGCACTCCGAGCGCCCCAAGCACCGGATGTACGAGCAGTGGCACCCGCTCGGCCCGGTGGGCATCATCACCGCCTTCAACTTCCGGGTCGCGGGCTGGGCCTGGAACGCGACCGTCGCCGCGGTGTGCGGCGACTCGATGATCTGGAAGCCCTCGGAGAAGACGCCGCTCTGCGCCCTGGCGGTCACCCGGATCGCCCAGCGCGTGCTCGAGGCCAACGACGCGCCACCGGTCTTCGGGCTGGCGATCGGCGACCGCCACCAGGTGGGCAAGCCGATGACCGCCGACCCGCGTATCCCGCTGATCTCGGCCACCGGCTCGGTGGCGATGGGCAAGGCGGTCGGCCGCGCGGTGGCCGACCGGCTGGGCCGCAGCCTGCTCGAGCTGGGTGGCAACAACGGCATCATCATCACCGACGACGCCGACCAGGATCTCGCCCTGCGGGCGGTGCTGTTCGCGGCCGTCGGCACCGCAGGCCAGCGCTGCACCTCCACCCGGCGGCTCTTCCTGCAGAAGGGTATCGCCGGGAGCTTCAAGGAGCGCCTGGTCGAGGCCTACCGGTCGATCACCCCGGGCGATCCGATGGATCCGGCGACGCTCATGGGCCCGCTGGTCGACGGCCGGGCGGTCGAGGACATGAAGGCGGCGATCGCCACCGCGGTCGAGCAGGGCGGGCGCGTCCTGTGCGGCGGCGAGGCGATCGAGGGCGACGGCTACTTCGTCCAGCCGACCCTGATCGAGGCCACCGTCCAGATGCCCATCACCTGCGACGAGACCTTCGCGCCGATCCTCTACATCTTCGAGTTCGACCAGCTCAAGGAAGCGATCGAGGCCCACAACTCGGTGCCCCAGGGGCTGTCCTCGGCCATCTTCACCACCAATGTGCTCTCGGCCGAGCGCTTCCTGTCGCCCGAGGGCAGCGACTGCGGCATCGCCAACGTCAACATCGGCACCTCGGGCGCCGAGATCGGCGGCGCCTTCGGCGGCGAGAAGGAGACCGGTGGCGGCCGCGAGGCGGGCTCGGACTCGTGGAAGATCTACATGCGCCGGCAGACCTGCACGATCAACTACGGCGACGAGCTGCCGCTGGCGCAGGGTGTGACGTTCGATATTTGACCGGATTGCCCTCCGGTTGATTGGATCAGATGGCGGCCGAGT
>JBFGLX010000231.1:0-5850 GCA_041575955.1 Thermoanaerobaculia bacterium | reverse complement strand
TTGAGCTGGCTGACCTGGTAGCGGTCGACCAGGCTCTGCGCCTCGGCCGGGTTCTTTTCCGGATCGAGCGTGCGCACCGAGAACCTCGGCGAGGCGGCCTCGTAGCGGGCGAGCAGCTCGACCGCCGGGTCGTAGAGCTCGTCGCCGGGGCTCAGGAAGACCACCGCCTCGATGTCGCGGTCCAGGTTCCCGATCACGTTGAGGCTCTTCTCCGACAGCGTGTAGAGCTGGCTGCCGGTCCAGTCGAAGCGCTCGTGGTACTTCCAGCCGAAGTAGTTGACGATCAGCAGCAGGGCGAGAGCCAGCATCGTCCCCGCTCCGAGGGTCGAGGCGGCCACCACCTGGCGTCGGGTCGGAGTCGCACCGTCGCTCATCCGTCTATCTCCACTTCTTGGCTTCCAGCGAGCGCGCCGCCAGGAAGAGAAAAAAGACGCTCGCCGACAGGTAGTAGACCAGCCGCCGGGTGTCGACGATCCCCTTGGCGAACTCGTCCATGTGCTGCCACAGGTTGAGGTAGCCGAACGCGGTCTTGAGCGTCTCGTTGTTGAACAGCGACTCCAGCAGCCCGAAGACGAACAGCGGCATCAGCATGGTGAAGGTCGCGATCGCCGCCACCAGCTGGTTGCGAGACAGGGTCGAGGCGAACGTGCCGATCGACAGGAACAGCGCGCCCAGACCCAGCACGCCCAGGTAGCCCGAGGCCACCGGCCCCCAGTCGAGCTCGCCGTAGTAGGCGATCACCGCGGCGTAGGCCAGGGTCGGCAGCCAGAGGAAGACGTAGAACAGCAGCGCCGCCAGGTACTTGCCGACCACGATCTGGGTCTCGCTCACCGGCGCGGTCATCAGCACCTCGATCGTGCCGCTGCGCCGCTCTTCGCTCAGCAGCCGCATGGTCAGGACCGGAGCCACGAACAGCAGCACCAGCCAAAAAAAGAGCGTCTGCCCGAAGAAGAGCTCGAGTGGCGCCGCCGCGCCCGAGGCCCGCGGATCGTTCAGGAAGCTGACGATCAGCGTGAAGACGAAGCCGTTGATCAGCATCAAGAGGGTCAGCACGACGTAGGCGAGCGGCGAGAAGAAGTAGGCGCGCAGCTCGCGCGCCAGGTTGGCCCAGATTCCGTTCATGATCCCGGCTCCACGGCGACGCGCTCGCTCGAGGGTTCATCGGGTGGCGCCGGCGCCGCCGGTTCGGGCTCGACGCGGGCGTCCTCGGTCGTCGTCAGGCGCACGAAGACGTCCTCGAGCGACGCCTTCGCCTCGGTCAGCTCGACCAGCGTCAGGGCGCCCGCGACCGCCGCGCGGAAGATCTCGGCTCGCAGGTCGCGGCCCGGCTGGCCCTCGATCTGCAGCCGCGCCGGCCGTAGGGCGTCAGCCCGGACGTCGAGGACCCCGTCGAGCGCGCCGAAGAGGCTGGCCGCCTCGGGCCGGGGCGCTTCGAGCTCGACGTGCACCACCGGGTTGCCCACCCAGCGCTCCCGCAGGGCGCCCGGAGTTCCCTCGGCGACGATCTGGCCGCGGTCGATGATGATCACCCGGTCGCACAGGAGCTCGACCTCGGGCAGGATGTGGGTCGACAGGAGCAGGGTGCTCTCCTTGGCCAAGCCGCGGATCAGGTCGCGGATGGCGACGATCTGCTTCGGATCGAGGCCGATGGTCGGCTCGTCCAGCACCAGCACCTTCGGCCGGTGCAGGATCGCCGCCGCCAGGCCGACGCGCTGGCGGTAGCCCTTCGACAGGGTGCCGATGATCTGGTCCTGGACGCCGGTCAGCAGGCAGCGCTCGAGCGCGTCGGCGAGCCTCTGCTTGGCCTCGGCCCCCTTGAGGCCGAACAGCCGCGCCCTGTAGGTCAGATACTCGCCGACCCGCATCTCGGTGTAGAGGGCCACGTTCTCGGGCAGATAGCCGAGCTCTCGCCGGGCGACCAGCGAGTTCTCGACAATGTCCCGGCCGGCGACGGTAACCCGGCCCGAAGTCGGCGGCAAGAAGCCGGTGATCATCCGGATCGTGGTCGTCTTGCCGGCACCGTTCGGCCCCAGGATGCCGACGATCTCCCCCTCGTTCACCGAGAAGGAGATCCGGTCGACGGCCAGGAAGTCGCCGTACCGCCGAGTCAGACTCTGGGCTTCGATCATCTATCGTCTCTCCCCCGATCGGCGCGGCCGCCGAAGCGGGCGCGAAACGTCGAATCGAACCACCCTGCCAAGCAAGAAGGATGCCTTTGCCGGCGCCCCGCGGGGATCGGTTTCCCGCGCCGCCCTCGACCCCCGGGTCGGCGTCAAGTTGGGCAGGGAGACGCCGGAAGAGCGCGTCAGGTTGGCACGCCGCGGCGCCTCAGCCCGACCTTCTCACCGACCCCCGCCCGGAAGGCCGCAGCTATCCGGATCTGCCGCGCTTCGCTCCGGTCGGGCTCCTCGACGTCGGGCGAGAAGCTCGACGATGCGCGGCGTGATCTCCAGGATCGAGCCGAGGTCGGCGAAGGATCCCGCCAGGGGGCCGGCCACGAGGAGCGGCACCGGGTTGAGCGTGTGGCTGCGGGTGGTCGCGTCTTCGACGTTGCCGTGATCAGAAGTCACCAGCAGGGTGAGACCCGGAACCGCCTCCTCGAGCACCCCCGCCAGCAGCCGGTCGATCCGGCCCAGCGCCTCTTCGGCGGTCACCCCCCAACGGCCGTGGCCGGCGACGTCGGTCAGGAAGGTCTCGAACAGCGTCAGGTCGTGAGCGGCGGCGACGCGCGCGAGGTGACGGCCCGCCTGGCGGGCGGTGACCGTCCCCACCCGCTCGCCACTGCGCTGCCGGAAGAGGTCGCGCTCGATGTCCCAGGCCACCGCCTCACCCCGCTGGAGGTCCTCGAGCTGCCGGAACCTCAGGCCGGCGGCCGCGGTCGCCAGCGTGGTCACCGACGCCCGCAGCCGTCCGGCCGCCACCAGGTCGAGGTAGCCGCGCGTGTAGGCGTTGGCGAAGGTACACGGCCGCCCGAGCCGCACGAGTCGCAAGAAGAGGCTGCCGCTCTCGATCAGCTTGCCTAGCGTCGGGCCGGGGAGGGCCGTCTGGTGGCGGCCCATCAGCTCGGCGCCGTTGGCGCCGGTGAACAGAGCCGTCTGGCCGGTGGCGCTCTGCGGCAAGCCCTCGACGCCCAGGCGGGCGTCGATCCCGGTGAGCAGCAGCGCGGCGCTCCGCGTCGCGCGCTCGCTGGTCAGCGGGCCGCCGAGCAGCGAGCGGACGGCCGGCATCCCGACCGTCGCCAGCGGATTGGTGGGCGACGCGGGCGCCAGGCCGACGCCGTCGACGAACACGAACAGGATGCGGTGATATTCTGAGCTCATGAAATCGGCCTATGAGCTGGCGCTCGAGCGCCTCGAGAAGCAGGGTATCGAGCGACCCCGAGAGGAGGCTCTGGACGACGCCACGCGCGCGCGGATGGCCGAGGTGAGGAACAAGGCGAAGGCCGAGCTGGCCCAGCTGGAGATCCTCCACCGCGACCGGCTCAAGAGCCAGAGCGATCCGGCCGCCGCCGCCCAGTCGGAGCAAGAGTACCTGCTCGAGCGGCGCCGCATCGAGGAGCGGCGGGACCGCGACCTCCAGAAGCTCCGCGATTGACACCGGCGGACAAAGGCGACAGTTACCTTTTCTCGCCCTCCTTCATGGATCGGTGGAGGAAGACAAGGTGACCGTCACCGTTGGGAGCGCGGTTGGGACCGTTCAGGCTCACTGCGGGAACTCGTCCAGGAACTCCTGGGTCGCGTCCACGCTGCCGCAGACGTAGACCTCGTCGCCGGCTTCGAAGGTGAAGTCGCCGTCCAGCTCCACCAGGACGTCCTCGGCCCGTCCGGCCGCGACCACCGAGCAGCCGGTGCGCTCGTCTTCCTCGAGCGTGCGCGACCTGAGCACAGGGCGATTCTAGCCTGGGCTTCTCACCGGCGCAGGCCCATTCGACCATACGTCGAGCAGCCCGACCGGAGCGAAACGCGGCAGATTCGGGTAGTTGCGGCCTTCTGGGCGAAGGCTGGGGAGAGGGTCAGGCTAGACTCGCGCCGTGGCGGTCCGGCTCGACAAGTGGCTGCAGGTGGCGCGGGCCTTCAAGACCCGCAGCCAGGCCACGCGCTCCTGCACGCTGGGCCGGGTGCGGGTCAACGGCCTGGTCGCCAAGCCGCACAGGAGCCTGGAGCTCGACGACCGGGTCGAGATCGACATGGGCCGCGGCTGGACCCGGATCCTGGTGGTGCGCGAGCTGCGCGACAAGACGCTGCCCAAGGCCGAGGCCCAGCGCATCTTCGAGGATCTGAGCCCGCCGCGGCCGCAGCTCGAGCCGCTCCTGCGGGGCGGCCCGGCGCGCCGTGACCGGGGCAGCGGCAGGCCCACCAAGCGCGACCGGCGGCGACTCGATCGGATCAAGGGCTAGCCAAGAAAAAAGTGCTTGACTAGTCAATGACTGACGTGCTATGAACTCTCCGTGAACGACGCGACCCCCTCTCTCCAGCGCGAGATCAAGCAGACCAAGCCCTTCGCCTCGCCGGCCGTCGAGGCCGTCCTGGGGGTGCTGCGCACCGCCGATGCGCTGCGCAACCTGAGCGACGAGCTGCTCGGTCCCTACGGCATCTCGCTGCAGCAGTACAACGTCCTGCGCATCCTGCGGGGGGCGAAAGAAGGGCTGCCGACCCTGGAGGTGGGCGCTCGGATGATCGAGAAGTCGCCGGGGATCACCCGGCTCCTCGACCGCATCGAGGCCAAGGGACTCGTCCGCCGGGAGCGGTCCGAGGAGGATCGACGTCTGGTCGTCTGCTCGATCACCCGCAGGGGGCTCGACCTCCTCGCCGAGCTCGACGACCCGATCGTGCGGCTCGACGAGGAGGCCCTCGCCGGCTTGAGCCGAGCCGACCAGCGAACGCTCGTCGGCCTGTTGGACAGGATCCGGGAGCGAGCCCGCAGATAGCTGCGGGAACCGGAGAAAGGAGTCGCCGATTCCAGACACTCGAAAGCCCCGATCGCAACCATAAACTTGACCAATCAATCATTGACTCTTCAAAGGAGAACGACCATGACCACCTACACCAGCCCTCGCGCCTATGCCACCGCCCTGGACGCCCGCACCGTCACCCGCGGCCGGTCCCTGCTGCGCGCGCTCGTCGAGACTCCGGCCGACCCCGCGGCGGCCGTCGCCAGGCTCGCGCTCGGCATCATGATCCTGCCGCACGGCCTGCAGAAGATGTTCGGCGTCTTCGGCGGGCACGGCTACGACGGCACCATGGCCTACTTCACCGAGGTTCTCGGGATTCCCTGGGCCTTCGCCCTGCTCGCCATCGCCGCCGAGTTCCTCGGCGGACTCGGACTCGTCAGCGGCCTGCTCGGCCGGGTCGCCGCCTTCGGCGTCGGCGTCGACATGGCGACCGCGGCGCTGATGAACCACGTCGGCAACGGCTTCTTCATGAACTGGGAGGGACAGCTCGCGGCCGGCCAGGAGGGCTTCGAGTTCTTTGTGCTCGCCGTCGCCCTCGCCGCCGTCGTCGTTATTCGCGGCAGCGGCAGCTGGTCGATCGACCGGCTCTACGACCGGGACTGAGACGGTTCCCTTCGCGGAGCGGCACCGGCGGCTGACCTCCGGCCGGTGCCGCTCCCATCTTTTCTAGCCTGACCCCCTCTCCCCCTCACCCGGCCCCCGGGAGCCCGCGGGGCTAGCCCGACCCGAACAGCCGCAGCTGCTCGATGCGTCCCGGGACCAGGTTCGAGCAGCCGACGCCCAGCAGCCGCACCCGGCGCTTGCCCGCCTCGCTCTTTCGCAGGAGCTCGCGGGCGGCGCCGAGCAGCGCCTCCGAAGAGCAGGTCGGGGCGCGGAAGGTGTGCGAGCGAGTCAGCGTC
>JBFGLX010000230.1:0-5881 GCA_041575955.1 Thermoanaerobaculia bacterium | reverse complement strand
CTCGGCAAGCCGCTGGTCTACTGCGGCACGGTCGGCACCCTGCCGGTGACCATCGCCGGCGCCCCGGGCGAGGAGAAGCACGCCCGGCCGGGCGACGTGTTGGTCATGGTCGGCGGCCGGATCGGCGCCGACGGCATCCACGGCGCGACCTTCTCCTCGGCGGCGCTCGACGAGTCGTCGCCGGAGCAGGCGGTCCAGATCGGCGACCCGATCACCCAGCGGATGATGTTCGATTTCCTGCTCGAGGCGCGCGACCAGGGACTCTACAGCGCGATCACCGACAACGGCGCCGGCGGCCTGTCGTCTTCGGTCGGCGAGATGGCCGAGGCGCCGGGCGGCGCGCGCATCGATCTGGCGCTGGCGCCGCTCAAGTACGCCGGCCTGGCGCCCTGGGAGATCTTCCTCTCCGAGGCCCAGGAGCGGATGACGCTGGCGGTACCGCGCGACCGGCTCGACGCGCTGCTCGAGCTCGCCCGCCATCGGGCGGTCGAGGCCACGGCCCTGGGCGAGTTCACCGACGAGCCCTTCCTGCACGTGCTCTACGGCGAGCGGACCGTAGCCTGGCTGTCGATGGACTTCCTCCACGACGGCCTGCCGGAAATGGTGCTCGACGCCCACTGGCGGCACCCGCGCTTCGCGGCGCCCCCGGCGCGCATCGACGACTGCGGCGCGGCGCTGCGCGAGCTCCTGGCGCGGCCCAACCTGGCCAGCGGCGAGGCCAAGGCGCGCCATTACGATCACGAGGTCAAGGGGCTGGCCGTCGTCCGTCCCTACATCGGCGTCCACGCCGACGTACCGGCCGAGGCCACGGTGTCGCTTGCCCGCCACGGCTCGCTGCGCGGCTTCGTCCTCTCCGAGGGAGTCAATCCCTTCCTGTCCGATCTAGACCCCCGCGCGATGGCCGCCACGGTGGTCGACGAGGCGGTGCGCAGGCAGCTCTGCGCCGGCGCCCGCCTCGACCGGATCGCGGCGCTCGACAACTTCTGCTGGCCCGACCCGGTGCGCTCCGAGCAGACGCCCGACGGCGAGTACAAGCTGGCCCAGCTGGTGCGCGCCTGCCGCGGCCTGGCCGAAACCTGCGTCGCCTACGGCGTGCCGCTGATCTCGGGCAAGGACTCGATGAAGAACGAGTCGACCCTGGGCGGGGTGAAGATCTCGGTGCCGCCGACCCTGCTGGTGTCGGCGATCGGCCAGATCGACGACGTCCGCACCGCCATCACGCTCGACTGGAAGGCGGCCGGCGAGGTCCTCTTCCTGATCGGCGAGACGGGAGAGCATCTCGGCGGCAGCGAGTACTACCGCTACCTCGGATCGCTGGCCGGCGGCTCCGCCGAGCTCGGCGCGCCGGCCCCCTTCGTCGGCGGACGGCCCCCGGCCGTCGACAGCGCCGCCAATCTCGATCTCTACCGCCGCTTCGAGCGCGCGGTCCGGGCCGGGCTGGTCCGCTCGGCGGCAACGCCGGCGAAAGGAGGCCTCGCGCTGGCGCTGGCGCGCTCGGCCTTGGCCTCGACGCTGGGGGCCGAGATCGAGCTCGACGCCTGTCCCGGCGCCGCCGCTCTCGACGACGACCTGGCGCTCTTTTCGGAGTCCAACGGCCGGCTGTTGGTGGGCGTGGCGCCGGCCGACGCCGACGCCTTGCGGGATCTCTTCGAGGATCGGCCGTGCGCCCGGATCGGGGTGGTCACCGGCACCGATCGCCTGGTCGTCCGCCGCGGCGGCGCGCCCTGTCTCAGCCTGACGGTCGGCGAGCTCGCCGCCAGCTTCAAGAAGGGCCTGGCCGATGCCTGACCGCGCCGAGCTGGCCGAGCGCCGGCGCCAGGTCCGCGTCCTGGTCCTGAGCGGCCTCGGCCTCAACTGCGAGGTCGAGACCGCCGAAGCCTTTCGCCTGGCCGGAGCGAGCCCCGAGCTCGTCCACCTGCTCGACCTGCTCGAAGGGCGGCGCGCCCTGACCGGCTTCTCCATCGTCGCCTTCCCGGGCGGTTTCGCCTTCGGCGACCACCTGGGCGCGGGCTTCGTCTTCGCCAACAAGATCCGCTGGCGGCTCTACGACCGGTTCGTCGAGTTCGTCGAGGGCGGCGGCCTCGCCCTCGGAATCTGCAACGGCTTCCAGATGATGGTGCGCCTCGGCATGCTGCCGGGCTTCGACGGCGACTATCGCACCCCGCGCGCCACCCTGGCGCCCAATCGGCGGCTCGGCTATCGGGACGCCTGGGTGAAGATCCGGGCCGATCCGCGGTCGCCGTGCGTCTGGACCCGTGGCGTCGACACGCTGGAGTTGCCGAGCCGCCACGGCGAGGGCAGGTTCCTGCCCGCCGACGACGAGGTCCGCGAACGCCTCGAGCGCGACCGGCTGGTGGCGGTACGCTACGTCGACGGCGACGGGCGGCCGACCGAGGAGTGGCCGGCGAACCCCAACGGCTCGCCCCAGGGGATCGCCGGAGTCTGCGACCCCAGCGGCCGGCTGTTCGGCCTGATGCCGCACCCCGACGCGTTCCTTTACCCGTTCCAGCACCCGCAAGCGTTCCGGCGCCCGGCGTCGGACTGGCCGCAAGAGGGCGCCGGCCTGGCGATCTTCCGCAACGGCGTCGACGCCGCCGCCGGCATCTCCTGACGCGCTCGCCGGGCGGAGCGCGCCCCATCGTCGTACCGCAGAGGAATGCTCAGAGGGGCCGTGGCCTCGCCGGGCGGAGAGCGCGTGAGATCGTCGTACCCGCAGGGGTGAGGCGACGAGGCGTACGTCCGTACGCCGCAGGCGCCGAATCCCCGAGGACACGGCGAGATGACGCGCTATCCGCCCGGCGAGGGTGCTAGCCGCCCGGCGAGACGGGGAGCCACTCGGTCGGCTCCGCCTGATTGCTCACGCAGAGCCGGGCTTTCGAGCCTGCGCTGCGCAGCGTCTCGGCGATCGACTCGACCGCCAGCGCCGGCAGGTTGTTGATCTCCGAGAGGTGGTAGAGCACCACCCACTGCAGCCGCTCGGTCACCAGCTCGCGCAGGCCCGCGGCCGCGTCGGCGTTCGACAGGTGGCCGAAGCGCCCGGCGACCCGCTGCTTGAGATGCCAGGGATAGGGCCCGTCGCGCAGCATCTTGAGATCGTGATTGGTCTCCACGATCAGCACGTCGAGATCTCGGAGACGGCCCCAGGCGAGCCGGCTGCAGGTGCCGATGTCGCTGACCACGCCCACCCGGCGGCCGCAGCCGTCTTCCACCACGTAGCCAACCGGCTCCATGGCGTCGTGCGGGATCTTGAACGGGGTGATCCGGAAAGCGCCCGCCGTCCGCTTCTCGCCGGATCGGATGACCACCTTTTCGTGCACCCGCTTGCCCAGGTTGACGCCGGCGAACGTCCCCCGGGTGGCAAAGACGGGCACCTGGTGGCGGCGCGAGAAGACTCCGGCGCCGCGCACGTGGTCGCCGTGCTCGTGGGTCAGGAGGATGCCGTCGAAGCGGCTGGCGTCGATGCCCGCCCGCTCGAGGCGCCGCTCGAGCTCCCGGCAGGAGAAGCCGGCGTCGACCAGCAGCCGGCGCGAGTCCGACTCGATCACCACCGCGTTGCCGGAGCTGCCCGAACCGAGCACCGCTACCCGCATGTCCGGAAAACCGAGCCCGAGCGCTAGCTGCATGAGATATGCCTGTCCCTGTTGCTCAGAACTCGTAGGTCTTGCCCTGCTCGAGGAAGCGGATGCGGGGGTCGGCCAGCGCCTGCAGCTCGCCGCTGATCCGCTCGATGCACGGCGGCTTCAGGTGGTGGATGTAGATCGGCACCGAACGCTCCAGCTTGGTGAGCTCGAGCGCCAGGCTCGCGGGCGTCAGGTGGAGCGACAGGTCGGCGATCTCCTGCATCGAGTTGTCGAAGCTGGTCTCGATGCACACCGCCTTCAGGTTCGGCGTGCGGTTGGCGATCTCCCACAACCGGATGGTCGGCCCGGTGTCGCTCGACCAGAGGACCGCGGCGTCGTCCTGCTCGATCAGGAAACCGAACGTCGGCACCCGATGATCGACCGGGATGGGCGTGAAGCGCACCCCCTTGAGCACCACCGGATCCTCGTCGTTGAGCTCCCGGAAGCGCACCGCCGGCAGCAGGTTGTTCGGCAGGCGCGTGAAGTCGGGCCACGCGTCGTTGTTGAAGAGGTACTTCCGGATCGCGTAGATCGTCGCCTCGGAGGCCCAGATGGAGATCTCGCCCGCGCCCTGCTCGTACACGTTCTCGATGAAGAACGGCAGCGAGTTCGTGTGGTCCATGTGCGAGTGCGTCAGCACGATGGTGTCGATCTGCCGCTGGCGCTCCAGGGGCAGCGCCTGCGCCAGCGAGCCCGCATCCAGCGCCAGCCGCTCGTCGACCACCAGACAGGTCGTCCGGCAGCGGTCGCTCTGGCCACCAAAGCTCCCTAGGATCTCGATCCGCATCTCGTGTCGGGATTATGCAACACCCCGGCCCCGACGGGCTCGCGCCCCCTCTGAAAGCGGTTTGGCGGGCCCAGAGTGCGTCAGATCGTCGCACCGCAGCGGCGAGGCGACGAGGCGTACGTCCGTACGCCGCAGGAGCCGAGTCCGCGAGGACGCGGCGAGATGACGTGCTCTGGGTCCGCCAAACCTAGAAGCGAGGGCCGAACCAGATGGACGTCTCGAACCCGCTCAACGTCTTGTCGAAGTCCCAGCGCTTCGACCAGTCGACGTTCAGCGGAATGCCCAGGAGCCGGAACGAGAGACCGAAGCCGTAGGACGACACGCCGTCCTCGAGCCGGTTGAGATCGCTGTTGTAGAAGCGGAAGCCAGAGAACTCGTCGAACCAGGCGCCACCGACGTCGAGGAAGATCACGCCACGGATCTGCGAGAAGCCGAACAGCGGCGTCTGCAGAAAATCGATAAACGGGAAGCGGTACTCGAGGTTGGTGTAGAAGCCGTTGTTTCCGACCAGCGACCGGAAGTCGAAGCCGCGCACGGTGTCGAGGCCGCCGAAGTAGACCGGGGTCGGGAAGTTGCCTTCGGTCGTCCGGCCCCAGAGACGAAAGGCGAAGTTGGAGCGCCGCGTCAGCGGCACGTACTGGCGGACGTCCACCTCGGCGCCGGCGCTGAGCGCGCTGTCCGGACCGGTGTTTTCGAGATCCGGAGCGTAGTCGAGGCTCAGCCGCCAGCGGCGGCCGGCGATGTAGCCGTAGGAGGCGGCGATCGCCTTGTCGCCGATCAGCGACGCCCGGACGTAGGGGAAGTCGTCGTCGCGGGGCACGATCAAGGGCACCAGGCGGCCGGTCTCCGGGTCGATCACCGGAAAGCCGTTCTCGTCCGTCAGGAAAGTCTGGAAATCGAGCGAGCGCACCTGATATCCCGCCGTCGCCTGGACTCGAACCGAGGTCGTGAACGGGTAGATCAGGCTCGCTTCGGCGCCGGTGAAGGTCGCGGCGGCGTTGCCGCGCCGCAGCTGCCCGGTCCTCTGATCCCGGCCGATGAAGAAATCGCGCGAGTCGTAGACGTGCGCGTTCCACTGCAGCCGGTTCTCGAGGTTGACGTACCAGACGTCGAAGTTCTGGAAGCTCTCGATGGTCTGGAACTGGCCGACGATCCGCCGGTCGCCGAGGAAATCCGACAGCGACACCACGCCCAGGCCGACGACGGTGTTGTCGTTCGAGATTCCGACGATCCCCTGGAGGTCCTCGAGGAAGAACTTGAAGCCGCCGTACTTGCCGACGTTGTCCTCGTCGATCGACACCTCGATCGACGGCTGGTAGCGCGGCAGCTCGTCGGCCGGCAGCGCGGCGACCGCGACCTCTTCCGGATTCTCCAGGATCAGCGGCTCGGTCACCGGATCTGCGACGTCGAGCAGGTAGAGATCGAAGCGGCCCTTCCAGTAGCCGGTGTAGACCAGCCGCTCGCCGCCGTTCGG
>JBFGLX010000229.1:0-5899 GCA_041575955.1 Thermoanaerobaculia bacterium | reverse complement strand
GACGCTCCAGGAAAGCTGACACCCCCCGCCGACGGCGGCGAGATCACTTGGCGAGACGGGGTCTTGGACGTGTCGGATCGGCCGATCGTCCCGTTCATCGAGGGGGACGGCATCGGCCCCGACATCTGGGCCGCGACCCGCCGGGTGCTCGACGCCGCGGTAGACAAGCACGCCGGCTCGCGATCGATCGCCTGGCTCGAGATCTACGCCGGCGAGAAGGCCAAGGCGCGCTACGACGAGTGGCTGCCGCAAGAGACCGTCGACGCGATCCGCCAGTACCGGGCCGCCATCAAGGGGCCGCTCACGACGCCGGTGGGCGGCGGCATCCGGAGCCTGAACGTGTCGCTCCGGCAGCTGCTCGATCTCTACGCCTGCGTGCGCCCGGTGCGGCATTTCAAGGGCGTGCCGTCGCCGGTGCGCGCCGCCGCCAAGGTCGACATGGTCGTCTTTCGCGAGAACACCGAGGACGTCTACGCCGGCATCGAGTGGGAGGAGGGCTCGAAGGGCGCGGCGGAGATCATCGGCTTCCTGCGCGACAAGCTCGGCAAGCGGGTGCGCGAGGACAGCGGCATCGGCGTCAAGCCGATCTCGGTCACGGCCAGCAAGCGGCTCGTGCGCAAGGCGCTCCACTACGCCGTGCGCGAGGGGCGCACCGACGTCACGTTCGTCCACAAGGGCAACATCATGAAGTACACCGAGGGCGCCTTCAAGGAGTGGGGCTACCAGGTGGCGAGCGAGGAGTTCGGCGAGCACACGGTCACCGAGAGCCGGCTCTGGGACGAGCTCGACGGCAAGCTCCCGGACGGCAAGATCCTGGTCAAGGACCGCATCGCCGACGCGATGTTCCAGCAGGTGCTCCTGCGGCCGGCCGAGTACCAGGTGATCGCCACCACCAACCTCAACGGCGACTACCTGTCGGACGCGCTGGCGGCGCAGGTGGGCGGCCTGGGGATGGCGCCGGGCAGCAACGAAGGCGACGGCCTGGCGCTGTTCGAGGCCACCCACGGCACGGCGCCCAAGTACGCCGGCCAGGACAAGGTCAACCCGGGCTCGCTGATCCTCTCGGGCGCGATGCTGCTGCGCTGGCTCGGCTGGACGGAGGCGGCGACGGCGGTCGAGCAGGCTCTGGCGGCCACCATCACCGACAAGCGGGTCACCTACGACCTGGCGCGCCAGATGAAGGGCGCCACCGAGGTCAAGACCTCCGAGTTCGGCAAAGCGATCGTCAGCAATCTCTAGCTGGTCCGGCCGGACCGCTGAAACCCGCCGTGGCGGCGGACGTACCATGAGGTGACCCACGTCGCCCCGATGCCGATACGCAACGCCCTGGTCTGGATTCTCGCCGGTGTCGCGGCGGTGGTGGCCTACGCCTGGGTGCTGCCGCGAGCCCAGCCGTTCGCTCCGGTGGACTGGCAGGTCAACGCCGAGGAGGCGCGGGCGATCGCCCTCGAGAGCTTCCACGATCTCGGCGACCCGGTGGACGGCGCCTACGTGGTCACGGTCTTCGACTCGAGCTCCATGCTCGAGCGCCGTCTCCACCTCGAGGCGGAGCGGGTCGGCGAGGCCGCGTTGCGCCGGGACGGCCTGGCCGAGCGGGTCTTCTACTGGCAGGTCGTCGTCTACGCTCCCGGCGCCGTCCCCGGCCGCTGGCGCTACTACGCCGAAGTCGGACTCCGGGGGCAGCTGCTCGCCCTGCGCTCGCAGCTGCTGCCGACCGAGGGCGGCGGCGCCAAGCAGGAGGCGGCGGCCCGCGCCGAGGCCGACGCCTTTCTCGCCGCGCACGGCTTCGAGCTCGGTCGCTTCGCGCCCCCCGAGATTCGCACCCAGCAGCTCGGCGCCCGCACCGACCTCATTTTGCGCTACCGGGAGCGCGAGCTGCGGCTCGGCGACCGCTTCCCCTACGGAGTTCAGGTCGGGTTCGCCGGCGACGAGCTGACCGGATTCGAGCTCTGGTTCGAGGATCCCGGCGAAGCCGAGCTCAAGGCGGCGCTGCAGCCCTTCCAGTTCCTGGAGCTCGGCAAGAGCGTCGCCGTGATCTTCCTTCTGCCCCTGGTGGCCATCCCTTTCGTGCGCCGCTATCACGCCGGCGAAGTCGGCATTCGGCGGGGTCTACAGGTCGGCGCCCTGGTGCTGATTCTGGGCGTCGTCCTGATCGCCATGACGGCGGCTCCTCTCGCCCACGGCAGCTCGACGGGCGCCTCCTCGCGGGTGCAGATGACCTGGCTGGTCGCCGCCTTCTTCCTCGGCTTCATCTTCGTCCCGGTCGCCATCATGACCACGCTGAGCTGGTCGGTGGGGGAGTCGCTCTGCCGCGAGCGCAACCCGGCCCGGCTGGCCGCCTTCGACGCCCTCTTTCACGGCGACTGGTCGAACGCGACGGTAGCCGGGTCGAGCCTCAGGGGGGTCGTGGCCGGCGCCGTCCTGGCCCTGGCGATGACCCTTCTCGGCCTCGGCCTGAGCGGCCTCGGGTGGCACCGGGTCGCGTCCTTCCAGCTCGGCAGCTGGTGGTACAGCTCGCACTGGGCGGGAGTGGTGATCGTCGTGTTCTTCGCCTTCTGGATGCTCTACAGCGAGCTTTTCGGTCGCCTCTTCCTGGTTTCGATCCTGGCCGGCCGCTTCGGGGTCGTGGGCGGCGGATTCGCCGCGGCGACGATCGCGGGCGTTCTGACCTGGGGCCCCAGCGTGCCCATGGCCTCCACCTTCCTGTGGACCGTCTCGGCGATCCTCGGCGCCGGGCTCCTGGTCTTCCTGTTCGTTCGCTACGACCTGCTCACCTCGCTGACCGCGGCGATCTTCTCCGCCTGCCTGGCCTTCGGCTACCCGCTGCTGACCGCCTCGGACAGCTGGCTCCAGCTCCAGGGCGCGCTGCCGATCCTGATCGCCACCGTGCCGATGCTGGTCAGCCTGCGGAGCCTGAGCTCGAAACGGGAGTTCGCCTACCGCTACGACGACGTGCCGCCCCACGTGCGGCGCATCGCCGACCGCGAGCGCCAGAAGGTCGAGCTCGAGACCGCCCGCCGGATCCAGAGCTCGATTCTTCCCGACCTGCCTCCCGAGGTGAACGGCGTCCGGATCTCCCACGCCTACCTGCCCGCGACCGAGGTCGGCGGCGATTTCTACGACGTTCTGGCGCTCGAGGACGGCCGCCTCGCCGTCGCCGTCGGCGACGTCGCCGGCCACGGCGTGTCGAGCGGGCTGGTCATGTCGATGGCCAAGTCGGCGCTCGCCGTGCAGGTTACCTTCCGGCCGGAGGTCGAGCGGGTCTTCGCCACCCTCAACCGGATGATCTTCCAGAGCGCTCGCAAGCGCCTGCTCGCCACCCTCTGCTACGCGCTGATCGACCCGCGGACCCGGGAGGTCCAGTACGCCAGCGCCGGCCACCTCTTCCCCTACCGCATCACCACCGCCGGCGACGTTCTTCCCCTCGAGTCGATCTCCTACCCGCTCGGGGTGCGCGACGAGCTCGAGGTCTCGGTGCGCAGCACGCTCCTCGACTCGGGCGATCACCTCTTCCTGTTCAGCGACGGCGTCGTCGAGGCTCACGGCTCCGGGAGCGACGAGCTGTTCGGCTTCGAGCGGCTGGAGCGGAGCCTGCGGCACCACGCACCCGCCGGCGTGGCCGGCATCCGCGCCGGCGTCCTGGCCGACATCGCCGAGTTCACTCGCCACGCGCAGCGCGATGACGACCTGACCGTCCTCGTGCTGCAGCTGCCATGAGCTCCACCGCCATCGGCGAGGCCAGGTCCTCGAGGGTGAGGCGGGCCAGCGCCAGCAGCTGGCGACCCCGTTCCGCGAGGGTCGCGGGCGGCGCGGTCGCCGCCCGGAGGACCGACAAGGTGCGCATGCATCTGGTGCTCGGCTTCTCCCCCTGGCTCGACTACCTGCCCGAGGAGCGGGCCTGGGTCTTGAACGAGTACTACGGCCGGCTCCACCCGTTCGACATGCTCGACGAGGGCCTGATCTACCCCAACGCCCGCGTCGCTCTGGCCGCCTGACGGCCTCTCGCGGGCAGACTCCGCCCGCCGGACCTCCTTCCTGCTAGACTCCGGCCGCCCGCTCGCGGAGCGGGCGATCCATAGACAAGTCAGGAAGGTCGATGTGAAGATTCACGAGTATCAGGCCAAGGAGATCCTGCGCCGATTCGGCGTTCCGACGCCGCGCGGCGAAGTGACCGACGACGCCGCCGAGGCTGCACGCATCTGCGAAAAGCTCGGCGGGCGCTGCGTCGTCAAGGCGCAGATCCACGCCGGCGGACGCGGCAAGGGGGGCGGCGTCAAGCTCGCCGGCTCGCCGGCCGAGGCGGCCGAGGTCGCCGGCCGCATCCTCGGCATGCGGCTGGTCACGCCGCAGACCGGCGCCGAGGGCCAGCTGGTCCGCAAGGTGCTGGTCGAGGAGGCGCTCGACATCGCCTCCGAGCTCTACCTGGGCATCACCCTCGACCGCCAGCTCGGCAAACCGGTGGTAATGGCCTCGGCCGCCGGCGGCATGGCGATCGAGGAGGTCGCGGCCGAGAACCCGGACGCGATCGTGCGCCAGCCGTACGATCCGCATCTCGGGATCCAGGGGTTCGAGGCGCGCTCGGTCGCGCGCCGGCTGGGGCTGACCGGCAAGACCGCCCGGCAGGCGGCCCGCTTCGTGACCCTGCTGGTCGAGGCGCACCAGAAGACCGATGCCACGCTCTCCGAGATCAACCCGCTCCTGGTCACGGGAGCCGGCGACGTCCTGGCGCTCGACGCCAAGATGAACTTCGACTCGAGCGCGCTGTTCCGCCACCCCGACATCGTCGAGATGCGCGATCTCGACGAAGAGGAGCCGCTCGAGGTCGAGGCCTCCAAGCACGGCCTCAACTACATCAAGCTCGACGGCACCATCGGCTGCATGGTCAACGGCGCCGGCCTGGCGATGGCGACCATGGACATCATCAAGCTCTCCGGCGGCGAGCCGGCCAACTTCCTCGACGTCGGCGGCTCGGCGAGCCAGGAGGCGGTGCAGAGCGCCTTCCGGATCCTGATCTCGGATCCGAGCGTCAAGGCGGTGATGATCAACATCTTCGGCGGCATCGCCCGCACCGATCGGATCGCCGCCGGCGTGGTCGCGGCGCTCGACGAACTGGGCGACGTCTCGATCCCGGTCGTCGTCCGGCTCGAGGGCACCAACGTCGAGCGCGGCCGGGAGATCCTGCAAGAGGCCGATTTCGACTTCATCGTCGCGGCGACCATGGCCGACGCCGCCGAGAAGGCGGTCGCGGCCGCCGGGGGGGCGGGCTGATGGCGATCTGGGTGAACAACGACACGCGCCTGGTGGTGCAGGGCATCACCGGCAAGGAGGGGCAGTTCCACGCGCTCGGCTGCCGCGAGTACGGCACCCGGGTGGTGGCCGGGGTGACCCCCGGCAAGGGCGGTCAGAGGGTCGAGGACATCCCGGTCTTCGACTCGGTCGCCGAGGCGCGCCAGGAGACCGGCTGCAACGCGACGATGATCTTCGTGCCGCCGCCGTTCGCCGCCGACGCGGTGATGGAGGCCGCCGACGCGGGCGTCGAGCTGATCGTCTGCGTCACCGAGGGCGTGCCGGTCAACGACATGCTCACGGTCAAGGCCTTCCTGCGCGACCGGCCGAGCCGCCTGATCGGCCCGAACTGCCCGGGGGTCATCTCGCCGGGCCTCGCCAAGATCGGCATCATGCCCGGCCACATCCACCGGCAGGGGACGGTCGGCGTCATCAGCCGCTCCGGCACGCTGACCTACGAGGCGGTCTGGCAGCTCAGCAACCTCGGGCTCGGCCAGTCGACCGGCGTCGGCATCGGCGGCGACCCCATCAACGGCACCAGCTTCATCGACGCCCTCGAAGCGTTCGCCGGCGACGGCGATACCGAGGCCGTGGTGCTCATCGGCGAGATCGG
>JBFGLX010000228.1:0-5954 GCA_041575955.1 Thermoanaerobaculia bacterium | reverse complement strand
TGCTGGCCAGCGTCGCGGCGGTCGCAGGTACCCTCAGGGTGCCGCTGCTGCCGGCGCTGAAGACGAACTGAGATCGCCGTGGAAAAACGTCGCCGCAAGCGCTATGCCCGCAGGGTCCAGGTTCGCTACTGGCCGAGGGGCGACGAACACCCTCGCAAGGGGTACACGACCAACCTTTCCACCACCGGAGTGTTCATCGCCACCAACGGCCCGCTGCCGCCCGGCAGCCGCCTGCGGATCGAGTTCCTGGGGGAGAGCGGCTTCATGGTCGAAGCGGTGGTCACCCACGCGGCCCGGGTCGCCACCGCGCTGCAGAGCATCCGTTCGTCGGGAATGGGCATCCGCTTCCTCGAGATCAGCGAGCTGATCCGGGACCTGCTGCCCGCCCGCGGTGAGCACGAGACCGAGGAGGTCACCGAGGCCGCCCGCAGGCAGGCCGACGAATCCGCCCTGGTCGAGGACGGTCGCTTCGAAGAGCTCGAGGAAGAGCGGATCAGGAAGGCGGCGGCTAGCCCCTCGGCCCGGCCGGCCACGTACACCGTCAGCTTCCGCAACGTCGGCTACCTGCTGAACGCGATCGAGAGCGAGATCACCTTCGGCGGTGTGTTCGTGCCCACCGAGAAGCCCGCTCGCCTGCAGGAGGAGGTGCGCATCGCGCTGGCGCTGCCGGCCCCGATCAAGCGAACGGTGCACGCCGAAGCGATCGTGGTCAAGGTCGGCGACGCCCCCTCGGAGAAGGGCGAGTCGACCGTCAAAGGCATGGGGGTGGCGTTCAAGGACGGTCCCAAGGTCCTGGCGGAGCTCGAGCGGCTGATCGAAGGCGCGCGCCCGAAACACGAAGACACCTAGCCTGACCCTCTCACCAGCGCTCGATGCAGAGAAGCTAACCGTCACCGGAACCGAGACGCCGGCGCCACAGGAACATGGCGATCAGGAGCGCCACTCCCGCGAGGTTGGTCACCGAGACGTCCAGGTGGCCGACCATCACGAGGCCGCCGGGAAAGAGCGCCGCGGCCGCCGAGAGCAGCAGCAGCGCCCGCTCCCAGGGCGCCAGCGGGCCGAAGAAGTAGCCGGCCAGGGCCGCCGCCAGCGGCACGATCCCGAGGATCGCGAGCACCGTGGCGATGACCACGTCGGTGACCTCGGCGAGCCCCCCGGTCGCGCTCAGCATCAGGAGCTGGGGGCGGAACACGAACATGAACGGCAGCGTGAACCCGACCAGCGACAGCTTGAACGCGGCCACGCTGGTCTCCAGGAACTTCGAGCCGGCGATCGAGCTGGCGGCGTAGGCGGCGAGGGCCACCGGCGGCGTCACCATCGACATCAGGCCGAAATAGAAGATGAACATGTGCGCCGCCAGCGGCACGACGCCCAGCCGGCCGAGGATCGGACCGATCAGGGTGGCCAACAGCAGGTAGCAGACGGCCGACGGCAGGCCCATGCCGAGCACGATCGACGAGATCATGATCATCACCAGGGCGCCCAGCAGGTTGTCCTGCGCCAGCGGCAGGATCAGGCCGGGCAGGCGGGTGCCGGCGCCCGTGAGGGTGACCACGCCGATGACGATGCCGACGCAGGCGGCCGCCCCGATCAGCGGCACGCCGCCCCGCGAGGCGCGGGTCAACGCCTGAACGAAGCCGCGCGCCGTCATCCGCGTCCGGCGATGGAGCGAGCTCGTGAAGATCACCACGAAAAGGGCGACGGTTACCGCCCGAAAGACGCTGAAGCCCGCCAGCAGGAGCGCGATCAGACTGCCCAGCGCGCCGGCGACGACCAGGCCCTCCCACTGCAGGAGCCGGGTCGTGGCGGGGTCGCTCGGTGCGACGCTGCCGCGCGACTCCAGCTTGCGGGCGTAGAGATGGACGACCAGGAAGATCGACAGGTAGTAGAGGATCGCCGGCAGCAGGGCGGCGCGGATGACCTGGAGGTAGGTCACCTGCGGCTCGACGATCTCCAGCATCATGTAGGCGCCGGCGCCCATCACCGGCGGCATCAGGGCGCCCCCCGAGCTCGCCGCCGCTTCGATGCCCGCGGCGAGGGCCGGGCGGAAGCCGGCGCTGCGCATCATCGGGATGGTGAAGGTGCCGGTGGTCGCGGTGTTGGCCACCGCGCTGCCCGACAGCGAGCCGAGCAGTCCGCTCGAGAAGACCGCGACCTTGGCCGGCCCGCCGGTGGCGCCGCTGAACAGGCGCCGGCCGGCGCCGACGATGAAGGCGGTCGATCCGGTCGCCTCGAGCAGCGCGCCGAAGACCACGAACAGGAAGACGTAGGTGAACATCACCTGCAGGGCGACCCCGAAGACGCCCTGGCTCTGCAGGAAGGTCTGCCCGACGATGCGCTCGAGACCGTAGCCGCGATGCGGCAGCAGCCAGTCGGGCAGCACCGAGCCGAACTTCGCGTAGGCGATGAACGCGAGCGCCAGGACCGGCAGCGCCCAGCCGATGGTCCGCCGAGTGGCCTCGAGCAGCAGCACGATCCCCAGCACGCCGATCGCCATGTCGAGGCCACCCTCGATGCCGGCGCGGTCGCCGAGCGACTGGCCGTCGATCCAGAGCGCCCGGAAGAGCGGATCACTCTGCACGACGATGTAGCCGCAGACCAGCGCCGCCAGCAGGCTCAGCCCGAGATTCGACAGCCGCCTCAGGGCGCTCGATCCCGGGGTCTCCCCGAGAAAGGCGAGACTCAGGCCGAGCAGCGCGAACACGCCGAGCTGCGCCTGCGGCACCATGCGCGGGTAGTTGGTCTCGAACAGGGTGAAGATGGGCAGCGCCAGCGCACACGCGAAGGCCAGGCCGGCGCGCGTGCGCTCGATGACGTCGGGAGCCCCGGCTCGTTCGTTCAAGCGGCTCGACCCTGTCGTTCGATCTCGTTCGGCGCCGCTACTCGGCCTCGGGCCAGATGCCGATCTCGCGGTAGTAGCGCACCGCCCCCGGGTGGAACTCGGTGCCGGTGTCGCGCACGGCCACGGTGGGATTGATCGCCCGGCCCGCCGGGTGCTTCTCGACCACCGACTCGCGGTTTTCGTAGATCGTCCGGGTGACCCGGTAGACCAGCTCCTCGTCCTGGGCGGCCGCGGTGATCAGGTGCATCGAGCCGACGTTCATGCCGGCGAAATCGGTGTCCTGATTCCGGTAGGTGCCCGCCTTGATGGTCGCCCGGTCGAAGAAGGGGTAGCGCTCGACCAGCTCGTCGACCGCGTCGGGGTCGAACGGCACGAAGTAGATGTCCCCGGACGCCGCCGCCTGGGTGATCGAGGCGGTGGGGATCGCGCCGCCCAGGAACGCCGCCGCGGCCGCGCCGTCGGCGAGCAGCGACACGGCGTCCGCCTGGGTGTCGTAGAGCACCTGCAGGTCGTCCCAGGCGACCCCATGGGCCTCAAGGATCGGCCGCACGAAGAAGTCGAAGCCGGCGCCCGCCGGGCCGATCACGGTGCGCTTGCCCTTGAGGTCGCGCATCGTCTTGACGCCGGAGTTGCGCGGGGTGATGAAGAGCGCCACGTTGGGCGCCAGGGTCATCACCGCCCGCACCGCGTGCGGCTTCTTCCAGCCGCTCTCGCCGCGCACCGCGAAGTAGGTGATCGCCGAGTTGGCGAGCGCGAAATCGAGCTCGCCGGCGGTCAACCGCCGGATGTTCTCCTGGGTGCCCTTGGTGGCCTCGCCGGTCACCTGCCAGCCGTACTCGCCACCGAACTGGGTCAGCACCTCGCCCAGCGCGCCACCGACGACGAAGAACGCGCCGCCCGGCGGGGCGGTGCCGATGCTGAGGAAGCGGCGCGCGGGCGCCGCGCCCTCGCGCTCGCTCTCCGGGCCGCCACATCCCAGGGCCGTCAACGCGACCCCCGCGATCACTGCTGCCCAGAGGGCTCTTCTCCCAGACATCGGTTTCCTTTCCCGTTGACGGTTCATGTATCTCTCGCCCTCGAGTCGCTCACGCTCCCCGACTCCGGCGGGAGACTCGCCCATCCTGTCACCCTGTTTCGCGGGGCAGCTCGTACATGGCCGCCTCGCGGTCGTTGCGCACCAGTAGATACGTGCCGGCGAGCGCCGGGATATTCCAGGTCTTGCGATCGAAGGCGGCGAAACGGCCGAGCTCGGTCAGCTCCTCCGGATTGGGCTCGATCAGGACGACGTCGCCGTTCTCCGCCTGTAGGACGATCAGGCCGCCGGCCAGCAGCAGCTGGCCGTGGCCGTAGCGGCCGCGCTTCCAGCAGCGCTCGCCGGTCGCCGGATCGAGGCACACCAGAACGCCGTCGTCGAGCCCGTAGACGTAGCCTTCGAAATCGACGTAATGCGCGAACTTGGCCTTGAGCCGCGGCGTCTCCCAGAGCACGGAGGCGCCGAGCCCGCCGTCCGCTCCGCGCGAGATGCGCAGCAGCTTGGCGCCGACGCCGTAGCCCGACGACACCAGCAGCCGGTCGCCGGCCAGCACCAGCGGCTGGGCGACGTTCGGCTGCTCCCTGGACCACGGGAAGCTCCACAGCACGCTGCCGTCGCCCGGATCGTGGCCGGCGACGCTGGCCTTGTTGAACACCACGATCTGCCGGACGCCGGCGAGCGTGGTCACCAGCGGCGACGAGTAGCCCGAGGCGTCGTCGCCGCCGCTCCAGATCTCGGCACCGGTCTCGCGATCGAACGCCACCAGCGAGCGCCCCCGATCGCCGCCGGCGCTGACCACGATCCCCTCGTCGATCGCCAGCGGCGAGCAGCTCTTGCCCCAATCGGGCAGCGTGGCGCCGTACTCGGCGATCAGGTCGTGCGACCAGAGCTCGGCGCCGGTCGCGAGATCGAGGGCGTTCAGGATGCCGGTGGCGCCCATCGTGTAGACCCGGCCGCCGTCGATGGTCGGCGTCGCCCGCGGGCCGATGCCGCCGATCGTCGTCTCGTAGCGCGCCTCGTCGGCGTGCGTCCAGCGCACGTCGCCGGTCGCGAGATCGTAGGCGACCACGAGCTCTTCGCCGCCGCGCTGCTCCTGGGTGATCGCCAGCTCGCCCCGGACGGCGAACGCCGACCAGCCGTCGCCCACCGCCCGCCGCCAGATCTCGCGCGGCGGCGGCGACTGCCAGCCGGACGCCAGCCCCATCTCCGCGAGCTTGCCGTTGCGGTCGGGACCCAGGAACTGCGGGAAGTCGGCCTGGGGGAGGGCCGCCAGCGGCGTCGCCCGGCTTTCGACCTCCGGCCCGGCCGCGGTCCGTGCCGACTTCCAGCTCACGAGCGGCAGCAGGTTGCCGGTCACGCCGCGGATCTCGACCCATCGCGGCAGGGCGAGGACCCCGGCCAGCATCACCGCCAGGCCGAGCACGCGCACTTTCCATCCGAGGCGCGACAGGAGCAGGAACCAGAGCGCCGACAGGATCACCGCCGTGGCCAGGGTGGAGAGGGTCGCGATGGTCTTGAACTGGCCGATCCCGTCCGACAGCAGCCAGACCCAGCCCAGCACTCCCGCCGCCAGGAAGACGATCAGCACCAGCGGCCACCAGCGAATCCCCCGGGCGCGCGTCATCGGGGCGGATGATATGGGAAAGGGAAGCGGCGCGCAGACACGGGCGGAAGATCCGATCCATCGGGTGCCGGGCGGGGGCGTCCCTCTTTCCCCGCGAGGGACGCTCGCTCTCGACGCCCCGGTTCCGAGGCCCCCACTCCCGACCCGCCGGGCTACCCATTGAGCAAGATCCAACGGAGTGTGTGCTGGGTGGGGGCGTCGCTCTCGAGGGGATAAAGGGATCTACGGTGAGAGGGCGATCCGAGGTAGTGGTACGGAAAGGGCTCGGGCACCTCGGGCCGGGGCCTAAAGCGCAGCGCCCCCGCTCAGTCACCCCAAGAGGAGACTTGCCAGGCCTTGTCGCCTGGCAAGGCTCTCTCGTGCTCCCCTTTCAGAAGGGGCGCGAGCCAGCCCGGGCCGGGGGGCCCGAGCCCTTTCGTACCACTACCTGATCCGATAGAGCCCGAAGAATCCGG
>JBFGLX010000227.1:0-5960 GCA_041575955.1 Thermoanaerobaculia bacterium | reverse complement strand
TCGGTCAAGAACGTGCTGTAGTACTCGGCCAGGCCTTCGTTGAACCAGGTCGGCACGCTCGGGAAGTTGCTGTCGACGAGGAAGTGGACGTACTCGTGGAAGATGACCGAGAAAGCCCCGAGGTAGCTCGGGTCGGCGTTGAGGGTGATGTAGTTGCCGTCCGGATGGCTCAGGAACTGGCCGAGCACGTTGACCCCGGCGCCCTCGCCGCCGGTCTTGTAGGGCGCGTACGCCTGGGCGTCGCGAAAGACGAAGATCCGCGTCGGCGCCGGTGAGCGCAGCTCGAGCTCGGGCGCAAGGTCGGCGAACACCGCTCGGAAGCGCTCGAGGCTGGCGACGATCTCGAGCGCTCGCTCGGGATCGGCGTTCGAGTGCACCTCGAAGTGCGCCGAACGAGCGGTGGCCCAGGACTCGAGGTCGTGCGGCTGGGCGGCGCCCGATTCGGGCCAGGCGAGCGCCCAGACCGCGACCAGCAGGCTCGGCGGGAGCATCACGCGGCTATGCCGCAAGCGACCTCTCCAGCCGATCCCGCCGCGCGCCGCGAACGAGCCAGTAGACGAACATGATCGGGCCGAGGAGCCCGTAGATCCAGCCCGCCACCCCACCCCACTGGTCCCGAACCCCCAGCAGCACGAGGGTGACGGAGACGCCCGCCATCGCGACCATGATCATGTAGTGCCAGAAGATCGAACGTCCGTCGAAGACCTCGAGATCGTCCAGCTCGAGCGCCTCGCGCTTCGCCAGCGCCCGCCGGTAGAGCAGGGCGACGCACAGGAACACCGCCGCGAAGCCGAGACCGTAGACGACGAAGAGCTCGCCGATCTGGGCGTCCGTGGCGAAGCGCTGGACGTCCTCGTGGGCGGGCAATCGCGCTCGGAGGCCGAACAGCTGCTCGAGCAGCGCGACGCTCAGGAACTTGAGCGGATAGACGAAGAACAGAACCACGAACAGCAGCACCATGTTCAGGAAGGTGACCCACCCGTCCTGCAGACCGTAGCGCCGGAAGAAGCCGCGGTGCGCGAGCCAGATGAACACCAGGGCGAGGAAGCTCAGCCCGAAGGCGACGAAGCCTCGTAGGGCGACGGCGAGCTCCAGGTAGGTCTGCGGCACCTCGAGCGAGACCACCAGCAGCGTCGCCGAAAAGCCGAAGACCGCGTCGCTGAACGCCTCGAGGCGAGTCGTCTCGCGGCCACGCACGCGGTACGGCCCGAACGGCGAGTTACGAATCTCGTACCGAACGGCGACCATCCAGGAATGATATCGGCAAGCCGCTTCGGGAGGTCCGGCCTAGTCCGCGCCCAGGAGTCCTTCGATCAGCAGCAGGTCGTTGACCACTTCGCCGCGGCCGACCGCCAGCCGGGTCAGGTCCGGAGATACGTCGAACGAGAAGATCTCGCCGTCGGCGAAGAAGGTGACCTGCTCTTCGGCCAGCGTGTCGAGGTTCACCCGGAAGATGTTCGCCACTCCATCGGTCGTGCGGGAGACGAATAGCGAGTCGTCGCTCGCCCACGGCGAATAGGTCTCGGAGTGGATGTCGAGAACGCGCTCGGGGGTGTCGGACCCGAGCGGGAAGATCGCCGTCTGCCAGGTGTCGGCTACCTGCCGATCCCGGACGTGCACCGCGACCCGGCTGCCGTCGGGAGAGACGCTCGGAAGATGGGCCAGGAGCTTCGTCACCACCTGCGGCTCGCCTCCCTCCCAGGGTGAGCGCACGAGGTGCATCCGGTCCTCCAGGAGCTCGTAGAAGACCCACTGGCCGTCCGGGCTCAGCGCCGGGCGGCGGGCCCACCGACCTTCCGGCGACAGCCGCCTCTGGCCGCCGCCGGGCTCCAGCGCGTAGATGCCCGAGATCACCCCGGTCTCCCAGCCAGACTCGAAGACCAGGCGGCCGTCGTCGCTCGCGTCCGCCACGTCCGCGCCGCGATCCGTCAGGCGGATCGAGGTCCCTCCGTCCGCCGCCACCCGCCACACGTTCCAGCTGTCCCGGTCGGGTCCGCCATAGGCGAGGGTCTCCGCGTCGACCCACGCCACCCGGCTGGCGCCATCCGATCGTCCGGTCGTCGTCGGGACCGGACGGGCGGCATCCGGGTCGTCCAGCGGGACGATCCAGATCTGGGCGTGGGTCTGCTCGCGCACGGTGGCCAGCAGGCGGCCGTCGGCGGTCATCGAGCAGCTCTGGTAGGAGTGGACGTCGGGCACCAGCAGCCGGCGGCTCCGAGATCTCAGGTCCACTCCCCAGATCTGGCGCTGGGACGGACCGGGATGGCCGAGCACGATCAGCTGATCGCCGTCGGGACTCCAGCAGATGCCGCCGACGGTCGCGAACCTGCCCCCTGGCGCGACCTCGGTGGCGCCGCTCTCTAGCGACAGCAGAACCAGATTGACGTCGCTGCCGGTCACTCCGAGCGCCAGACGGCTGCCGTCCGGCGACCAGGCTCCGTCCTCGATCTCGCTGCCGCCTTCCGGAAATTCGAGCACCGTTCGCCGGCTGCCGTCGGCCAGCGACACGACGTCGAGACGCCGCCAGCGCTCGGTGAAATCCGTGCCCGGAACGAACGCGACCCGGTCCCCGTCGGGCGAGTAGATGGGGCCGACCAGGATGCCGTCGACGAGCCGCCGCGGAGCGCCTCCGAGCACCGGCACCTCCCAGAGCGTCCTGGCGGCCCCACCACCGCCCCGGACGTAGCGCACGTACTCGCCGTCGGGAGTGAAAGCCACGGAGCCGAAGACGACGTTCCACACGTCGCCTCTCGCAAGCTCGATGTCCGAGCCGCTCGCGATCTGCTGGAGTCTCACGCTCCAGCCCCCGGCCGCCGCCGTGTACGCGACGTAGCGGCCGTCCGGCGAGATCGCCGCCATGCCCGGGCTGCCGCGCACGGTCAGCCGGCGGACCTCGTAAGTCGCGCTCGCCGCGCCGGTCGAGCTCTCGCCCGCCCGCCGGACGAGCCACCACACACCGGCGATCACCAGAATCGAGACCGCGATCGCGAAGGCGAACCGGGCCGCGGTTCCACGCGTCGGCGCCACCGACGTCTCCGGCGCCGCCAGCTCACCGGAGCTCAGCTCCTCCCTGAGCTCGACCAGATCGTTGCGCAGGTCGAGGGCCGACTGGTAGCGGCGCGACGGCTCCTTCTGGAGGCAGCGCTTGACGATCCGGCCGAGGTAGCGCGGCAGGCGCTGGTTACGCTCGGTGACCGGCACCGGTTCGTCGCGGAGGATCGAAGTCAGCAGCGACACCCCGGTCTCGCCTTCGAACGGCCGGCCACCGGTCACCAGCTCGTAGAACAGCACCCCGAGCGAGAAGATGTCGCTGCGCGGGTCGACCGCCTTGCCCTCGACCTGCTCGGGCGACATGTACGCGATCGTGCCGACGATCTTCCCCTCGCCGGTCAGCGCCTCGGTGGGCTCGATCGATCTCTCTCCGAGGCCGCTGGGTCCCGAGACCTTGGCGAGGCCGAAGTCCAGGACCTGGATCCGCCCTTCGGAGTCGACCAGAACGTTGGCCGGCTTGAGATCCCGGTGGGTGATGCCGCGGGCGTGCGCGGCGGCCACGGCGTCGGCGAGCGGCACCGCGATTTCCAGGAAACGATCGAGAGCGAGTCCTCCCCGGGGAATGAGCTCGGAGAGCGGCTTGCCGTCCACCAGCTCCATCACCAGGAAGGTCATCCCTTCGACCTCTTCGATCGAGTGGAGGGTGACGATGTTCGGGTGCCTGAGCGCCGCCACCGCGCGCGCCTCGCGCTCGAAGCGCTCGCGCCGCTCGTCGTTGCCGGCCAGCTCCTCGGGCAGTACCTTGAGCGCCACCTCGCGACCGAGCTTCCGATCGCGCGCGACGTAGACCTCGCCCATGCCGCCCTTGCCGAGGAGGCGAACGATCTCGTAGTGATTGAGGACCCTGCCGCTATCGAGCATGGCTACCTCGCGACGCGGCAGCATATCCCGCGTGATCGGCGGTTGGCGAGGACCCTGGCCGAGCCGCCCTCGCCGATCAGCAGGTTCTCGAGGATGCGAACTCTCAGGGCAGCAGCGTCAGCCCCAGGTGGCGCGCCAGGGGCTCGAAGTCCCGTCGATCGGTGGTCGCGATACGCGCCACCTCCAGTGCCTCGGCGATCGCCACGACCGCGGCGTCCACGAAGCCCAGGTCGAGGTCCGCATGGCTCCGGTCGATCTCGGCGACCCGGGCGTAGGCCGCTTGCGGGAGGTCGACGACCAGGTAGGCGCCATCGACGATCCCGTCGTAGAAGGCCCCGCGCGCCGGCCGGCCGAGACGCACGCCAAGCAGGTGGTCGACCTCCGGGATCACCGGCGCCGGCAGCAAGAACGGGCCGTCCTCCGCGTCGAACACCGTCAAGGCTCGCCCGTGCCACGCGTCGGAGGCGTCGTAGCAGGCGTAGACGATGCCGGTATCGAGCAAGACGCTCACGGGTCGCCTCAGGCGTCGTCGCCGAAGCCGGTCTCCGCGAGGGCGTGCTCGGCTCGCTCCGCCGTATCGGAGCGACCGCTCGTGAAGGCGCCGGCGCCCGGAGGCCTTCGCCCGGCGTCGGCAGGCAGGTATTCGCGGACCGCCTCGCGCACGAGATCGGCCATCGGGACGCCGCGACGACGCGACTCGCGCTTGAGCCTGAGGTCGAGGTCCGCGTCGAGATAGATGGTCGTACGCCGCATGGCATATATGCTAGCATATATGTCGCTGACCGAACGCCCTGCCGCCCAGTCTGCCCTCCTGGAACGGCCTCAGCCGGCCGCCTGGACCTGCCGGGCTTCGCCGCGGTAGCCGAGGCTCGACTCCCAGCCGATCATCGCCCGCTTGCGGGGCAGGCCCCAGGCGTAGCCGCCCAGGGCTCCGGAGCCGCGGATCACCCGGTGACAGGGGATCAGGTAGGAGATCCGGTTGGCGCCCACCGCGCTGCCGACGGCGCGCGACGCCGACGGCCGACCGATCGCCTGGGCGATCTGCTCGTAGGCCACGAGGCGACCGGGCGGGATCTTGAGCAGCGCCTTCCAGACCGCGATCTGGAAGTTCGTGCCCTTGACCAGCAGCTTGAGCGAGCCGCGCGCCCCGGCGTCCGGGTCGAAGACGTGCTCGGAGACGGCGCGGGTGCCGGCGCGGTCCTCCCGCATCCGGGCGCCGGGCCAGAGGCGGCGCAGCCAGTCGACCGCTTCGCCGGCGTCGTCGTCCACGAACCGCAGACCGCAGATGCCGCGCTCGGTGGTCGCCAGGAACGCCCGGCCGAACGGGCTGTTATGGACCCCGTAGCGGATCTCGATGCCCTCGCCGCCGCTCTTGAACTCGCCCGGCGTGACCGCCTCGAGCGCCACGAAGTGGTCGTGCAGCCGGGCCGGGCCCGACAGGCCGACCTCGAAAGCGGTCTCCATCACGCTGCTCGCGCCCTTCAGCAGCTCCTTGGCGTGCTCGACGGTGACGAACTGGAGGAAGCGCTTGGGGCTGATCCCCGCCCAGCGGCGAAAGAGCCGCTGGAAGTGGAACGGGCTCAGCCCCACCTCGTGCGCCACGTCGTCGAGCGACGGCTGCTCGGCGGCGTGCTCCTCGATGAAGCGGATGGCGGTCTCGATGCGCTCGTAGTCGGTGCTCATGGCGGTCTCCTCCGTGTCGGCCTAGACGATACGACCGCCGGCGACCTCCCTACCACCCGATTCTTGCTCCCCTCCGATCATGCGCTCGGGTCGTCGGCAACGTACGGATCGCGAAGGTTGACCGGCTTGCCGCGCCGCTTGCCGCGCACGCGGAGATTGAGCATCTCCACGAACACCGAGAAGCCCATGGCGAAGTAGATG
The DNA here is from genome assembly GCA_041575955.1 of Thermoanaerobaculia bacterium. GTDB lineage: Bacteria > Acidobacteriota > Thermoanaerobaculia > Multivoradales > JAHEKO01 > JAHEKO01. Next base: position 164 of record JBFGLX010000227.1, on the reverse strand, counting down.
TAGCCCTTGGGGATGTGGAAGTCGAGTCCGTCGGCGATCAGCGCCGTGCCGATCAGGAGCAGGAAGCTCAACGCCAGCATCTTGACGGTCGGATGTCCTTCCACGAAATCGCCGACCGGCTTGGCGAACAGCATCATCAGGATCACCGAGACCACCACGGCGGT
>JBFGLX010000226.1:0-5978 GCA_041575955.1 Thermoanaerobaculia bacterium | reverse complement strand
CCGCTCGTCCGGCTCTCGGTGGGCCGGCTCCGGGTCGGCCTGCTCCCGAACCAGCTCGAGCGTGTGCCGGATCGCCTCCGGGCCGCCCGCCGCGCCGTGGCCGGGCACGACGGATCGCGCTTCGGGATAGCGTGCCAGCAGTTTCTCGAGGCTCGCGGACCAGCGCTCGAGGACGGCGTCGCCGAGGAACCCGAGGCCTTGCGCGCCGGAGCTCTTGACCAGACAGCCGCCGAAGAGCAGTCGCGACTCCGGCAGCCACGCGACCACGTTGTCGGGGCTGTGTCCCGGACCGGGAAAGAAGAGCTCCACGCTACGGTCGCCGGTCGAGAGGATCAGCTCGCTCTCGAAGGTCGCGCCGGGCGGCTCGAGCCCGCCGGCGATCGCGAGGCGCGCGGTCTCGGCATGGCCGTAGCTCGCGATCCCCCGGCGATGCACCTCCGCGATGCCGCCCAGCCGGTCGGCGTGGAAGTGGGTGGCGACGACCGCGGCGACCCGGCCGAAGCCCGCCTCGGCCCAGTCGAGGAGCCGCGCCGTGAGCGCGTCGGTCCAGGGCGTATCGATGACGATCGCGCCCCCGGATCCCGCGCCACCTCCGGCGACCACCAACCCGTTCGATTCGACCGGCCGGCCGTTCATCTCGACGGTCGCCCGGTAGAGCCAGAGGCCGTTCTCGAGCGAGGTGACCTCGAGATCGTCGGCGAGCACGATCGTCACCGGGGAGCCTTCGGCGGCCGGCCGGCCGGTCACCCAGCCGGCCCCGATGAGCAGCGAAACGAGCGTGGCGCGGAGGGCGATGCGGCTCCGGGTCATTCGGTCGGCAACTGCGCGAACCCGCCGCCGCGGAGCTCGTCCGTGCTCGCCGCGAACCGACGAACCGAAGTCACGCTCGAAGCGGGCGAACCTCGCTCGCAGGCTCGGATCATCTCTTCGACCGTCTCCTCGGGGCCGGCGAAGAGGGCTTCGACCGTTCCGTCCCGTCGGTTCCGCACCCATCCGCGCAAGCCGCGGGCTCGGGCCTCCTCGACCGTCCAGGCGCGGAACCAGACGCCCTGGACGCGCCCCTCGATGCGCACGCGCACGGCGACGTCGGCCATCGGCAGAAGCTACCAGAAAGCAGGGCGGGGCCCTCTCCTACGACTCGCGTCCGTCCCGACGAGCCGTCGCCATGCGCCTGGACTCCCACGCCGCCGCCGCGAAGAAGAGTCCGTATTCCACCCACAGCCACCACCCGGCCGCGCCCCGGTCGACGTAGAAGAGGTAGGAGAGAAACGCCAGTCCGGTGAACGCGACCCAGGAGCGGTTGCCGGCGGCGAGGGCGAACGGCAGGGCCCAGGTGAGGTACCAGGGCATGACGGCCGGATTGAGGACCACCAGCGTCGCCAGGGTCAGGAAGCAGGCTCGAGCCCAGCCGGCGCCGTCGAAGCGTCCACGGCGCACGGACCAGATCACCACCCCGATCACCACCCCCTTGGTCAGCAGGTGCGCCCACACGCCGGGCGAGCCGGCGCCGAGCGCCGCGAAGACGCTGTGCAAGGCCAGCCACGGGCCGGAGTTGAAGACCCACTCGCGGGCGTAGGTGCTCAGGCCGCGCCACAGCCCGGCGCCGCCACTCGCGAACGGGAGCGAGACGGCGAGCGCGGCGAGCGGCGCCAGCAGCCAGCTCGCGGGCCGCGTGCGCCGCCAGAAGAGCGGCAGCAGGATGACGGCGCCGAGCTTGGAGGCGATCCCGAGCCCGAGGAGGATCTGGGCCGGCGCGTCGCGGCGGCGGATCAGCCAGACGGCGGCCCAGGTGACGAACAGGACCATCAGGGCGTCGACGTGGCCGGAGCCGGCGAACTCCTTGATCACCAGCGGATTCCAGGCGTAGAAGAGGAGATCGCGGCCGGGGCGGCCGACCGCCCGCAGGAGCGCCGCCACGCCCAGGCAGCAGCCGAGATCGACCAGCGCGATCAGCAGCTTGAGCACCAGGACACTCCCCGGCGCGAGCAGATGGGCGAGCAGAAAGAGCTCCTGGGCGACCGGCGGATAGACGCTGGTGTAGGTTCGGAAGCTGACGTTGTCGAGCACGTCCCACCAGAGGTCGGACTCGAGCGGCGGCGGCTCCGGCTCGCCGGTCTCGCCGCTTTCGACCTCGGTCAGCAGCTCGTGCGGGGTCCGCGAGTACGGGCCGATGCCGCTGGCGGTAAGGTGACCGTCCCAGAGGTAGCGCCAGACATCGTTGTCGTAGAGCAGGAAGGTCTGGTAGCCGGTCTCCTGCCCGCCGAGGTCGCGGCGCAGCGCCTGCAGACGGTTCTCGGGGGGCAGGCCGACGCCCAGCATCACCAATCGAAAAAGCGCCGCGAACAGCAGGATCCGGGCGAGAGGCCGCGCCGGCCGCCGCTCGTCCTCCTCGCTCCCGGCGCGTCGCCAGGCCCACAGCATCAGCCCGAAGAGGAGGCCGATCAGAACCAGGAAGCCGAAGACGTCCCGCGCCGCGTTCGAGGCCCGCAGGGCTCCGGCGAGCAGCAGGTAGAGCAGCAGCGAGAGGACGCCAGGGAGCTTCAGGTCGCCAATGAGGATAGAATAGCGGCCATCATCACCAGCCTGGAGAGCCTCATGAAGATCATCGCTGAGAAGAACCTGGCCCTCTTTCTCTTCGTGCTCATCCTGCTGCCGGCGCTCGCGGCCGCCTCCACCCCGAATCCCACCGCCCAGGCCGGGCGGACGGAAGAGGGCATCGACCCGGCCACGGTGACCGCCACCACCAAGCTCACCGTGCGCAGGGTCGAGAGCGATCCCGATCGCCTCTATCTCTACGATAAGGAGTCGGAAGAGACGCACGTCGTGGTGCTGACCGAGAAGACCCGGCTCACGGCGCGACGCAAGAAGGACTTCGACGGGCGGCGCAAGCTCGAGTTCGGGGATCTGGCGGCCGGCCAGACGCTGAAGGTGACCTACCGGGTTGCCGACGGCAGGATCACCAGCATCCAGGTGCTGGACAAGGCGTCCTGATCCCGGGCGCGCGGTCGGTTTAGGTATTCTTCCGCGGCATGTCCGCCGAGCCGGGCCTACCTCGGAAGCTGGCCATCCTCTGGGCGCTCTATTTCGTCCAGGGTCTGCCTTTCGGCTTCCAGGCTACGGCGCTGCCGGTCTACCTGCGCTCCTCGGGGATGTCGCTGGCCGGCATCGGCCTGGCCACCGCGCTGGCGATCCCCTGGATGCTCAAGATCTTCTGGGCGCCGCTGGTCGACCGGTACGGCTCCGAGAGGTTCGGGCGGCGCCGCTCCTGGATCGTGCCGCTCCAGTTCGCGCTCGCGGTCTGCTGCGCGCTCGCCGCCTACGTGCACCCGGACGAGCACCTGACGCCGCTGCTCGTGCTGGTCTTGCTGATGAACCTGTGCGCGGCAACGATGGACATCGCGGTCGACGGCCTGGCCGTCGACCTGCTCGCGGAGCGCGAGCTCGGCAAGGGCAACATCGCCCAGGTGGTCGGCTACAAGGTCGGCATGCTCACCGGCGGCGGGCTCCTGGTGTGGGCGAGCGGCCGCATCGGGTGGGAGGGGCTGTTCATCGCCATGACGCTGCTGGTCGGCGCGTCGATGGCGGCGACCCTGGGCTACGACGAGCGCCGGTGGACCGAGGCCTCCGCGGCGCGGACCCGCAACCACCCGAGCGTCGGCGGCGTGCTCAGCGCTCTCAAGCGCTGGCTCTCGCTACCCGGCACCGGCTGGCTGCTGGTCTTCATCGCCACCTACAAGCTGGGCGAGAACATGGCCGACACCATGTTCAAGCCGTTCCTGGTCGACGCGGCGTTCGGCCGCGAGCAGATCGGCCTCTGGGTCGGCACCTGGGGGATGTTCTTCTCGATCGCCGGCTCGATCGCCGGCGGTTACCTGGCAAGCCGCATTCCCCTGCTCCGGGCGGTCGGCATCACCGCCGCTCTGCGGGCGGTGCCGGTCGCCGGCGAATGGTGGCTCTCGCTGGTAACGCCGACCGCCGGCAAGGTCATCGCGGTGACCTGCGCCGAGCACTTCTTCGGCGGCGCGCTGACCACGGCCATGTTCGCCTTCATGATGAGCCGGGTCGATCGTCGCATCGGCGCCACCCACTACACCCTCCTGGCCGCCATCGAGGTCTGGGGCAAGCAGCCGGCGGCGTGGGTCTCGGGCTTCATCACCGGCGCCACCTCGTACGCCTTCATCTTCGGGCTGGCGTTCGTGCTCTCGGTGGCTTATCTCGGGCTGCTGGTGCCGCTGAGGCGCCGGCCCGACGCGCATCGCGGCGCCGCCGGGGACGAGAATCCCGGCGGCTGAACCAGGCTAGGCCATCAGCACCCGCAGGCGCTCGGCGGCCAACCGGATGCGCGCCGGCGGGCGCTCGTCCAGGACGTCGCCGTCGATCTGCAGCGGCAGGGTGGCGGGGCCGCGGATCTCGACCTCGTCGACGCGTCGGCTCTCGACGTCGCGTCGCCGCAGATGCCGGCCGAGCAGGAGGTCGCGGGCGAAGCCGACGGTCGCCCAGCGGCCGCGGCCGCGGAACAGGACGAGGTCGAGCTTGCGGTCGTCCGGCCGGGCGCCCGGCTGGATCCGCCAGCGCCCGCCGTAGAACGGGATGTTGGCGACCACCGCGAGGGTGCCGGCCAGCGGCTCGCCGTCGGCGGTCAGCGCGATCGGCGGATAGCGGTAGGAGGCCAGGGCGCCGAGGCCCGCGGTCACCGCCGCGCCACCGGCGATCAGCCGCTTCAGGCGAACCCTCATCCGCCCGATCATCTCGGCGTCGATGCCCGCCGAGGCCTGCATCAGGAACGGCTGGTCGTTGCACAGGCCGACGTCGATCTCGCGCACCCGGGCGCCGCCCAGGGCCTCTACGGCTGCCAGCGGGCGGCCCGGCAGGCCGAAGGTGAGGGTGTTGACGTTGATCGTGCCGCCGGGGATGAAGCCGAGCGCCGCGGCCGAGCCGAGCAGGCCGCCGGCGGCCTCGCGCAGGGTGCCGTCGCCGCCGAAGGCGAAGACGACCTCGAAGCCGGCGGCGGCGGCCTCGCGCGCCTGCCGGGTGGCCGACCCCGCCCCGGTGGTCGGCCAGGCCTCGGTCCGGAAGCCGGCGTCGCCCAGGCGCTCGAGCAGAGTGGCGACGAGAGAGCCCGCCCGGCCCCGTCCGGCGGCGGGGTTGTGGATCAGGACGGCCGGGCGCATGCGACGGCTACGAGAAGAGGCTGCCCGCCTGACCGGGCGGCGGACTGATGCCGAGGTGCTCGTAGGCGCGGCGGGTGGCGACGCGCCCGCGCGAGGTCCGCTGCAGGAAGCCCTCCTGGATCAGGAACGGCTCGTAGAGATCTTCCAGGGTGCCGCGATCCTCGCCGACCGCGGCGGCGATCGCCTGGATGCCGGCCGGACCACCGCCGTAGTGCTCGATCAGGGTGGTCAGGATCTTGCGGTCGACCTCGTCGAAGCCGCGCTCGTCGACCTCGAGCTGTTCGAGGGCGTGCCGGGCGGACGCGCGGTCGATCCGGCCCTCGCCGTGCACCTGGGCGTAGTCCCGGACGCGCCGCAGCAGCCGGTTGGCGATCCGCGGCGTGCCGCGGCTGCGGCCGGCGATCTCGCCGGCGCCTTCCGAGTCGACCTCGATCTCCAGCAGCCGCCCGGAGCGCTGGACGATCTGCGCGAGGTCCTCGGGCTGATAGAAGTCGAGGCGGCTGACGATGCCGAAGCGGGCCCGGAGCGGCGCCGTGATCAAGCCCGCCCGGGTGGTGGCGCCCACCAGGGTGTAGCGCGGCAGCTCGAGCTTCATCGTCCGCGCCGCCGGCCCCTGACCGATCACCAGGTCGATGTGGAAGTCCTCGAGCGCCGGGTAGAGGATCTCCTCGACCGTCGGCCCGAGCCTGTGGATCTCGTCGATGAACAGGACGCTGCCCGGCTCCAGGTTGGTCAGCACCGCGGCCAGGTCGCCCGCCCGCTCCAGCACCGGCCCCGAGGTCGTCCTGAGCGGCGCCCCCATCTCGT
>JBFGLX010000225.1:0-5998 GCA_041575955.1 Thermoanaerobaculia bacterium | reverse complement strand
GCCGACGACTACATCAAGGCGCTGTCGGCCACCACCGGCCTGCCGGAGTCGCTGGCGCGCAAGAACATGACCAAGTCGCACTACGTGCTCTCCGAGATGGCGACCGTGCTCGGCGGCCTGACGCGCGGCTTGGACCTTTCGATCCTCGACCGCGGCTGGGGCTTTCAGCACGAGCGCTGCGTCTCCTACCGTCGGGAGACCGACGTCCTGGGCGCCGTCCTGCCGAGCAACTCGCCCGGCGTGCACGCGCTCTGGCTGCCGGCGATTCCGCTCAAGGTCACCCTGGCGCTCAAGCCGGGGCGGCAGGAACCGTGGACGCCGCACCGGGTCGCGCAGGCGTTCATCGCCGCGGGCTGCCCGCGGGAGGCGTTCGGCTTCTATCCGACCGACTACGCCGGCGCCGGCGAGATCCTCCTGCGCGCCGACCGGTCGCTGCTGTTCGGCGACGCGAGCACGGTCGCGCCGTGGCGCAGCAAGCCCGGCGTCCAGATTCACGGTCCCGGCTGGAGCAAGGTGGTGCTCGCCGGTGGCGAGGCCGAAGGCTGGGACCGCCACGTCGACACCATGGCCGCCTCGGTGGCCGACAACGGCGGCCGCTCGTGCATCAACGCCTCGGGCGTCTGGACGACCGCCAACGGCCGCGCCATCGCCGAGGCGCTGGCCGAGCGGCTGGCGCGCATCGAGGCCCGGCCGCTCGAGGATCCGGAGGCGACGCTGGCCGCGTTCCCGAGCCTCGAGGCCGCCCGCGGGCTCTCCGACTACATCGACGCCCGGCTGGGTGAGGGCGCCGAGGACGTCACCGCGAAGCTCCGGCCCGGCGGCCGGGTCGCCGAGGCCGGCGGCTGCGCGTTCGTCCTGCCGACGGTGGTCTACTGCTCCGACCCCGAGCACGAGCTGGCCCACGCCGAGTTCCTGTTCCCGTTCGTCTCGGTGGTCGAGGTCGAGCGCGACCAGCTCATCCCGCGCATGGGCCCGAGCCTGGTGGTGAGCGCCATCACCGACGATCCGGCGCTCCGACGCGAGCTCCTGGCGGCGGTCAACGTGGAGCGCCTGAACCTCGGCTCGATGCCCACCAGCCACGTCGCCTGGGACCAGCCGCACGAGGGCAACCTCTTCGAACACCTCTATCGACAGCGAGCGATCGCGGGGCCCGAGATCGCGGCCTAGCCCAGCCTCACCGGACTGCCGTCCGCGCCCCAGTTGTCGACCGCCCTGTCGACGTCGACGATCGGAAACCGGGCGGGCCGCGAACCGTACAATCCAGAGGGGATCCGCGCAACGCCCACAGCCCGACGCAGCCGGAAACCGGATCGAAACGGATGGCACCGAGCGAAACGGATGGCCGGGCGGAACGGATGGCACCCCGCGCGAAAAGGCTCGACGCAGTCCGAGGCCCGAACGAAAAAATGGCACCCGTAGAGGTAGAGAGGCTCGAATCGACGCTTCCGGCGGGCGACCGGTGGCAGGCCGAGCTGGCCGGCATCGCGCTGCGCTTCGGCGCCGGCGAGCTCGCCGAGCTCGGCCGGGCCGCCCGCGAGCTGGGCGCCTCACGCGTGCTGCTGGTCGCCGACGGCGGGCTGCGCGCCGCCCGCCACATCGATCGCGCCGAAGCCGCGCTCAGCGGCGCCGGGCTCGAGCTCGTGACCTTCGACGGCGTCGCCCCCAACCCCACCGCCGAGCTCGTCGCCGAGGCGGCGGAGTTCGCCCGCCGCCACGACGTCGACCTGATCGTCGGCATGGGCGGCGGCAGCGCCATGGACAGCGCCAAGGGGGTCAACTTCCTGCTCACCAACGGCGGCGAGATGGAGGACTACTGGGGCTACGACAAGGCGGCGCGGCCGCTATTGCCCTCGATCGGCGTTCCGACGACCGCCGGCACCGGCAGCGACGCCCAGTCGTTCACCCTGATCACCCAGTCCGGGACCGGACGCAAGATGGCCTGCGGCGCTCCCGGGGCGGCGTTCCGGCTGGTCATCCTCGACCCCGAGCTGACCCTCTCCGCGCCCCGCGAGACGGCGGCGGCGGCCGGCATCGACGCCGTCGCCCACGCGCTCGAGAGCCAGGTCTCGAGCAAGCGGAGCGCGGCCTCGAGCGCGCTCTCGCGCGCCGCCTGGCGCCGCCTCGAGGCGAGCTTCGCAGCGAGCCTGGACGAACGGGCGGACCGCGCCCGGCTGCTGGAGAGCCGCGGCAGCATGCTGCTCGCCGCCCACCTCGCCGGCGCCGCCATCGAGGCGTCGATGCTGGGCGCCGCCCACGCCGCCGCCAACCCGCTGACCGCGCGCCACAACGTCGTTCACGGCGTGGCGGTCGGCCTGATGCTGCCACCGGTGATCCGTTTCAACGCCGAGGTCGCCGGCGCCCACTACCGCGAGCTCTGGCCCGCCGGCGCCGCAGCGCTGGCCGCGCGAGTCGAAGAGCTCCGCCGCCTCGCCGGCCTGCCGGGTAGGATCCGGGAATGCGAGGTACCCAGATCTTCGTTACCGGAGTTGGCGCAGCTGGCCACCGACGAGTGGACGGGCGATCACAACCCGCGCCCGGTGGGCGCACGGGAATTCCTGGAACTCTATGAAGCGGCGTATTGACCACCGGGCCCTTTCCTTGCTCGGCGCCCTGTTGCTCCTCGGTTCGGCGAGCGCCGGGGCGGATTGGGCTTTGTTCCGCGGCGATTCCGGCCTCACCGGCGTCGGCGCGCCGCTCGCCGGCGAGCTCGAGCCGGCCTGGACCTTCGAGGCCGGAGACGCGATCGAATCGACCGCCGCGGTCGTCGGCGGACGGGTCTACGTCGCGTCGCTCGACGGCAAGCTCCACTGCCTGAGCCTCGCCACCGGCGAGCGCCTGTGGAGCTACGAAGCGGGCGACGAGGTCAAGTCGTCGCCCTCGGTGCGCGGCGGGGTCGTCTACTTCGGCGACGAAGCGGGCGTCTTCCACGCGGTCGACGCCGCCACCGGCGAGGCCAGGTGGACGTTCCAGACCGACGCCGGCATCATCTCCTCGGCCAACTTCGTCGACGACAAGGTGATCTTCGGCTCCTACGACAACTTCCTCTACGCGCTGAAGGTGGCCGACGGCTCGCTCGCCTGGAAGCTCGAGACCGACAACTACGTCCACGCCACCCCCGCGGTGGCCGACGGTTTCACCTATTTCTCCGGCTGCGACGGCAGGTTCAGGCAGGTGCGGCTCGCCGACGGCAGCGAGGTCTCCCACGTCCAACTCGACGGCTACGTCGCCGGCAGCGCGGCGGTCCTCGGCAAGCTCGCCTTCGTCGGCACCTTCGAGAGCACGGTGCTGGGAATCGACATCGAGAAGGCCGAGATCGCCTGGCGCTACCGCCACTCCGAGAGCGACTTTCCGTTCTACTCGTCGCCGGCGGTCAGCGACCAGGTGGTGGTCATCGGCGGCCGCGACAAACTGGTGCACGCGATCGACGCCGCCACCGGCAAGCCGCGCTGGACCTTCGCGACCAAGGCGCGCATCGACTCGTCGCCGGTCATCTCCGGCGGCCGGGTCTTCATCGCGTCGAAGGACGGCGACCTGCTGGGGCTCGAGCTCGACTCGGGCGAGGCCGGGTGGCGGTTCGACACCGGCTCCGCGATCGTCGCCTCGCCGGCGATCGCCGACGGCCACCTGGTGATCGGCACCCTCGACGGTCTCGTCTACGCGTTCAGGACCAAGGCGGAAGGCTCTTGAGCACCCTGCCCGAGCCGGCGACCGCCGGCGCCCAGGACGGCAAGAAGGGCGCCGCCAGCGAGGTCGGGAGCGTCTTCGTCTCCAACTATCCGCCGTTCTCGGCCTGGAGCGCCGAGCAGCTGCCGCACGCCCACGCGGCGCTCGACGACCCGCCCCGTCCGGACACCGACCTCGGCCTCTACCTGCACATCCCGTTCTGCCGCAAGCGCTGCAAGTTCTGCTACTTCCGGGTCTACACCGACAAGAAGTACGACGAGATCGGCAGCTACATGGACGCCCTGGCGCGCGAGGTCGAGCTCTACGCCGGCCGGGAGGCGGTCGCCGGCCGCGAGCCGCGGTTCGTCTACTTCGGCGGCGGCACGCCGTCGTACATCAATCCCAAGCAGCTGCGCGACCTGGTGAGCCGCGTCAAGGCGGTCTTGCCCTGGGACTCGGTCGAAGAGGTCACCTTCGAGTGCGAGCCGGGCACGCTCAGCGAGGCCAAGCTCGAGGCGTACAAGGAGATCGGCGTCACCCGGCTGAGCCTCGGCATCGAGCACTTCGACGACGACATCCTGCGCGAGAACGGCCGCGCCCACGTCTCGAAGGAGATTTTCCGGGTGATCCCGTGGCTCAAGCGGATCGCCTTCGATCAGCTCAACATCGACCTGATCGCCGGCATGCTCGGCGAGACCGACGACAAGTGGCAGGACGCGGTCCAGAAGGCGATCGAGCTCGAGCCCGACAGCGTGACCATCTACCAGCTCGAGCTGCCCTTCAACACCCGCTTCACCAAGAGCCTGCTAGACGGCAAGCTCGAGCTGCCGGTCGCCGACTGGGACACCAAGCGGCGCTGGCACGACTACGCCATCGACCGGTTCTCGCGGGCCGGCTACGACGTCTCGTCGGCCTACACCATGGTCAAGGACAAGGACACCTGCCGCTTCGTCTACCGCGACTCGGTCTGGCACGGCTGCGATCTGGTCGGCACCGGCGTCGCCTCGTTCTCGCACCTCTCCGGCGTCCACTTCCAGAACGTCGACGGCTGGGGCGAGTACCTGGCCCGGCTCGCCGAGGGCCGGGAAGAGCTGCCGCTCGGCCGCGCGCGGCTGACCACCGACGACGAGCGGCTCACCCGCGAGATGATCCTGCAGCTCAAGCTCGGCCGGATCGGCTCCGGCTACTTCCGCGACAAGTTCGGCGTCGACATCCTGGAGCGCTTCGCCGAGCCGTTCGCCAGGCTCGAGGAGCGCGGCATGCTGAAGGTCCGCGACGGCGGCGTAGAGCTCTCCCGCAAGGGCCTCCTGCGGGTCGACTCGCTGCTGCCCGAGTTCTACGACGAGCGGTACTACGGGGCGCGGTATACCTAGGCGCGCCGCGCCTCAGTGGATCGGCCGCTCGTCCTCGGCGTCCGCCCCGGGCAGCTCGCCGGCGCTGCGCTCCGGAGCCCGGGGCGTGACGTCGCGCATCTGACCGGACCTCGGCCCGCCCCCGGGCCACCCGCCCGCCCAGCCGCCCGCCGACACCGAGACCTCGACGTCACCGCTCGCGACGGCGCGCTCGAAGCGCTCGCGCAGGTACCGCTTGAGCGCCGTCCGCGCCGCCGGAACCAGGCAGAGGAAGCCGAAGAGATCGGTCAGCACCCCCGGGGTGATCAGCACGGCGCCGGCGATCAGGATCAGAACGCCGTCGATCAACGGCCCGGCCGGCACCCGACCGGCCCGGGTCTCCTCCTGGACCTTCCGGAGCACCGCCAACCCCTGCCGCCGCGCCAGCCAGGCGCCGACGACGCCGGTCACGAAGATCAGTCCGAGCGTCGGCAGCGTGCCGATGCGCTTGCCGATCTCGATCAGCAGGATCATCTCGGCCAGCGGAACGAGGATGAAGAGAAGAAGCAGCCGGCCCATGCGGGACGATCATCGCACGGGGGTGTCCGGGCCTCGGGCCTTCCCGTCCCCGGGGTCGTGGGCCGCTGCCCGCCTGCGTCACCGGCGAACGGGGTAGAATCGCCGGACGCGGGCTCCTGGGCAGGGAACTTCCGTCCGCGCCTCCTCGGGCGATCCGCCCGCGCCGGCCTGCAACTTTCGGCCGCGAAACAGAGTAAACACAGACTCAGGGACCGCTCCATGCGTGCACACCGATCCACCCCTCACCGCCTGCCCGCGCTGGCCATTTCGCTGACGCTCCTGGCGACCGCCGCGGCGGCCGCCGACTGGCCCCAGTACCGGGGCCCGAACCAGGACGGCCGCTCGGCCGAGACCGGCCTGCTCGAGGCCTGGCCGGCGTCGGGACCGAGCGTGCTCTGGCGCTACCCGCTCGGCGACGGCTACTC
>JBFGLX010000224.1:0-6007 GCA_041575955.1 Thermoanaerobaculia bacterium | reverse complement strand
GTGCCCGTGGACCTCACCACGGCCGGCGATCTGGCGATGCCGATCGTCGGCCGCGGCAGCGCGCTGGCCGACGTCGACGGCGACGGCGACCAGGACGTGGTCCTGACCCAGACCGGCCGCCGGGCCGTGCTGCTGCGCAACGACCAGCAGACCGCCCATCATTGGCTGGCCGTGCGGCTGGTGGACGGCGGCGCCAACAAAGACGCGATCGGCGCCTGGATCGAGCTCGAGGCCGCCGGCCGAACCCAGCGGCGCCAGGTGATGCCGACCCGGAGCTACCTTTCGCAGTCCGAGCGCACCGTCCACTTCGGCCTCGGCGACAGCGACAAGATCGACGCGCTGCGGGTCGTCTGGCCCGACGGCGCCGTGCAGCCGGTCGAGCCGCCGGCGGTCGATCGGGTGCTCGTCGTGCGCCGGAGTAGTGGAGAAAGGGGAGAGCCCTCCCCTTTCAACCCCTCCCCAGAGTGAGTCATGGTCGCGGGGTGGGACCTGGGGTAGCCGACCGCGCCCACACCATCGGCTGGAGCTCTCGAGCTGGTCTCGACCGAACCCGTCTCGCGACCACGAGCCGCGCCAACGAGAACGGGCAGCCCGTCAGGCTGCCCGCTGTTTCGAGGCCGCCCCTCGGAGGGGCGATCGGTCGCTTACGGATTGACGATGGTGTTGACGTCGGGACGCCGGGGCGGGTCGTTGCGCGGCCGCGGCTCGACGGCTTCGTGCTCGGTCCAGCCCTCGTCGAGGGCGAGCCGGCGGTTGATCTCGGCCCATTCCGGATCCTCGTCCTCGGTCTCGACGATGGCGTCGATCGGGCACTCGGGCTTGCAGAGGCTGCAGTCGATGCAGGTGTCCGGGTCGATGACCATGAACACCTTGCCGTCGTACTCACCGGGATGGATGCAGTCGACCGGGCAGACCTCGACGCAGGTCGCGTAGCGCTCGCCCAGGCACTTCTCTACGATTACGTATGACATTCAAAGGTCTCCATCGATTCGTGAGCCGGAGTCGGACTAGAGCCCGTGAGGGCCTTCTCGAACGTAGCGGCATTATAAGAGGGGCGTGGCGCCGATTTCTACTGCTTTCTGCCGGGCGCCGGCTCTGATAGCGTTTTGCGGCGGGAGGATCGCATGGACGCAGTCGCCGGGCCGTCATCCAAGATCGAGATCTACTCCGTCGCCACGGACGAACTGGCCGAAGTCGAGCGGGTCGAGCTGAGCGCCGACGAGTGGCGCCAGCGGCTCGAGCCGGAGGAGTTCCGGGTGCTGCGCAAGCAGGGCACCGAGCGCGCGTTCACCGGCCGCTCCTGGGACGAGAAGCGCGCCGGACTCTACCGCTGCGCCGGCTGCGGCACCGACCTCTTTTCGTCGGCCGCCAAGTTCGATTCGGGCACCGGCTGGCCGAGCTTCTTCGAGCCGGTCTCGGAGGCCAACGTCGAGAACCGCGAGGACCGGAGCCTGTTCATGCGCCGGACCGAGGTCGTCTGCGCGCGCTGCGGCGGCCATCTCGGCCACGTCTTCCCCGACGGTCCGCCGCCCACCGGCCAGCGCTACTGCATGAACTCGGCGGCGATGCGCTTCGAGCCAGAGGATTAGTCCGGCGACCAGCTAGCTGGAAATGGCCAATCTGCCGCCGTCCTTGTGCGCCGCGGCGCTGCGGCCGAGCTGCGACGCGCGGATCAGGGTCTCGGCGGCCAGCAGCCGGTAGGCCTTGGCGCCGGCGCAGTTCGGGTCGTACTCGAAGATCGTCATGCCTTCGGCGGGCGCTTCCGCCAGCCGGATGTTGGTGCGGATCTCGATCGCGAACACCGCATTGCCGAACTGGCTCCGGATCAAATCGATGTTCGTGCGGTTCGCCTTCGTCCGATAGTCGACGATGGTGAGCACGATGCCGAGCAGCTGGGTGCGCCGGCCGAATCGCTCGTAGAGCCTCTCGGCGGTCGGCAGCAGGTTGCGCACGCCCTCCAACGCGAGATACTGGGGGACGACCGGCAGGATGAAGTTGTCGGCCGCGACCAGGGCGCTCACTGGCAGAAGCGACAGCGAGGAAGGACAATCGACGAGAATGAAATCGTATGCGCTCTTGGCCTGTTGCAGATGCCGCGCGAGCAGCAGCTCGCGGTCGGGCCGCGATGCCATGATCGAATCGAAGTTGGTCAGATCGGAGGATGCGGGCAGCAGGTCCAGCCCCTCGGTCCGGGTCGCACGGATGGCCTCGGGCGCCGGCATCGAGTGCAGCAGGACGTCCGCGACCGAGGGAGCCAGCTGCTCGCGCGGCACGCCCAGCGACAGGGAGGCTGAGGCCTGGCTGTCGAGGTCCACGACCAGGACCCGCTTGCCGATGCCTGCGAGAGCGGCGGCGAGGTTGACGCACGTCGTCGTCTTGCCCACCCCACCCTTCTTGCTGACTAGAGCGGTGATCATCCCCCAAACCCAGTCCGGCTGGCCGGACGCGACTCGAATGCTGCGAGCGCATCTTACCCCGTCGGTCCCATCGCCTCCGAGGCGCAGCGGGCGAAGGCGGCTCGGCCGGATCTCGGCGGCGACGGTTTCTTCCGCGCCCGCCCGCGTGTCCAAGTGGTATGAATAGCCGCGACTCGATGCTCGCTCGGCTCTCCCGGACGTGCGTGCTGGCGGCGGGGCTTTTGCTCGGCTGCGCCCCCGACGCCGCCGAGCCGGCCGAGCCGCCCGCCGCAACCGAGAGACCGAGTGTGACCGACTGGAAAGAGATCGACGGCCTGATCGGCGACCAGCGCTACCAGGCGGCGGCCGAAAAGGTCGCGGCGCTGCGCCAGCAGGCCGCCGCCTCCGGCGACGAAGAGACCTGGCTACGGGCGCTGATCCAGGAGGTCCAGCTACGCACGGCGCTCCACGGCTACGAACAGGCGGTCGGGCTGCTGCGGGCGGAGACGTGGCCCGAGACGCCGCGCTCGCGCGCGGTCCTGAACCTCTTCTACGCCCACGGGCTGGTCGAGTACGCGCGCGCCTACTCGTGGGAGATCCGCCAGCGCGAGCGCATCGACACCGGCGGCGAGGTGGCCATCGGCAGCTGGACGCTCGAGCAGCTGGTGGCGGAAGCGCATCGCGCCTACGCCGCGGTCTGGGCCGAGCGCGCGAGCTGGGGCGACGATCCGATCGGCGCGCTGGGGCGCTACATCGAGCGCAACAACTATCCGCCGGGCATCCGGAGCACCCTTCGCGACGCGGTCGGCTACCTGTGGACGGAGCTCCTGGCCGATCGCTCGAACTGGACTCCCGAGCAGTCGAACGGCCTCTACCGCCTCGATCTGGACGAGCTGCTCGCCGCCGGTGGCGACGGCGACCGGGCGGCCGATGCCGACGCACACCCGCTGGTCAGGATCGCGGCGGTGCTCGGCGACCTCGAGCAATGGCACCTCGAGCGCGAACGACCGGAGGCGGCTTCGGAAGCTCGGCTCGAGCGGTTGCGGCGGCTCCACTCGTCGTTCTCCGGCGCCGACGACCGCTCGCGCATCCGGGCGGCGCTGGAACGCCACCTGGCCGCGCTCGATCGGAAGCTCCCCTGGTGGTCGGTCGGCCAGGCCATGCTGGGCGAGCTGGTGCGGGACGAGGACCGGCCCGACAGCCTGATCCGCGCCCGCGAGATCGCTCTCGAAGCGGTAGCGGCGCACCCGGAGAGCATCGGCGGCCGCCGCGCGGCGCACCAGGTGGCGGCGATCGAGCAGCCCGGTTTCTCGATCGAGGCGATGGCCACCGACGCCCCGGGGAAGCGCTCGATCCGGGTGCTCCACAAGAACCTCGAGACGCTCCACTTCCGCGCCTACCGCTTCGACCTGCGAGCCCACGTCGCGCGCTCGAGCGACCGCAGCCTGCTGCCCGACCTCGACGAGGTCGAGGCGCTCCTGGCCGGCGCCGCGCCCGAGCAGAGCTGGGTGGTCGAGCTGCCGCCGACCCGCGACTTCCGCATGCACGCGACCTACGTCACGCCGCCGATCGGCGCGCCGGGCGCTTTCGTGGTGGTCGCCTCGGCACGTACGGACTTCGCCGGCGGCACCGAGCTGGCGAGCGCGACGACGATGATCTTCACCGACCTGGTCATCGTTCGGCGCCAGGCGCCGTCGGCGATCGAGGTCGCGATCCTCTCGGGCGCCAGCGGCCGGCCGCTGCCGGGCGTTGCCGTGTCGCTCTGGAAGCGCGACTACCGCACCGGGCACCGGCGGGCCAGGAGCCTCGAGACCAACAGCCGGGGCGTCGTCACCTTCGAGCCGCCGGATCGGCGCGCCGGCTACTTCCTGGTCGCCGAGCGCGGCGCCGAGATCACCGTCGACGAGAGCTACGTCGCCGCCGGCCACGAGCGCGAGCGCCGGGAGGACACCGCCGGCCTGCTCTACTCCGATCGCAGCGTCTACCGCCCCGGCCAAAAGGTGCTCTGGAAGCTGATCGCCTATCGCGGTGAGGCGGCCGCCGGCCGCTACGAGACCCTCGCCGAAGCCGAGGTCGAGGTCCAGCTCGTGGACGCCGGCGGCGAGGTGGTCGAGACGCTCGCCGTGGCGACCAACGAGTTCGGCTCGGCGTCCGGCAGCTTCGTCATCCCCTCCGGCAGGCTGCTCGGAGGGTGGCGGCTCTACAGCCCGATCGGGGCGAACCTCGGCATCCAGGTGGAGGAGTACAAGCGGCCGACCTTCGAGGTGTCGATTCTCGAGCCCGAGAGCCCGCTGCGCCTGAACCGCGCGGCGCGGCTCCGCGGCGAAGCCCGCTACTACTTCGGGCTGCCGGTGGTCGAAGGCGTGGTCGACTGGCGCGTGGAGCGGGAGCCGGTCTATCCGCACTGGTGGTTCTGGCGGCCCGAGCCGGCCGACGAGCGCCAGGTGATCGCCGGCGGCGCCACCGGGCTCGACCCGGACGGACGCTTCGAGATCGAGTTCGTGCCCGAGGTCGACGAGCGCCGAAGCGCCGAGCCCGGCGTCACCTATCGCTACCGGCTGACCGCGGACGTGACCGATGCCGGCGGCGAGACCCGCTCGGACTCGCGCGCCTTCCGCCTCGGCTTCGTCGCGGTCGAGGCGGCGATCGAGGGCGACGCGGGCTTCCTGACCGCCGGTCGCCCGGCCGAGCTGTCGATCTCGCGCGCCGATCTGGACGGCCGGCCGGCCCCCGGTGGCGGGCGCTGGCGGCTGCTCGAGGTCGCGCAACCGGAGGCGGCGCAGCTCCCGGCCGAGCAGCCGGTCGCCGAGCCGCCCCCGGCCGAGTACGCGACGCCCGGCGACGCTCTGCGCGAGCGCTGGGCCGCGCCGCTGGCCACCGATCTCCTGATGCGCCTCTGGCCGGACGGACCCGAGCGCGCCCGCGGCGAGCTGACTCACGGCGACGACGGGCGGGCGAGCCTCGCGCTCGGGGCCCTCGAGGCGGGCGCCTACCGGTTGCGCTACGAGACCGACGACCCGTTCGGCGCCGCCTACGAGACCCAGGCCGAGCTGCTGGTGGTCGCCGGCGGGGCGACGCGGCTCGCGGCGCCGGCGGTTCTGATCGCGGAGCGGCAGTCGGTGCCGGTCGGCGGCACGGCGCGCCTGTTCGTCCACTCCGGCCTCGAGAACCAGGAGCTCGAGCTCGAGGTCTTCCGCGACGGCCGGCGCACGATGCACCGCCGCTTCGACTCGTCGGACGGCTCGCGGGTGGTCGAGATCCCGGTCGGCGCCGAGCTCCGCGGCGGCTTCGGCGTGCGGCTGACGGCGCTGCGGGATCACCAGCTGATGACCCTCACCGAGTCGATCCTGGTGCCCTGGGACGACCGCAAACTGGCGGTCGAGTTCGAGAGCTTCCGCGACCTGCTGCGCCCGGGCAGCCGCGAGCGCTGGACGGTGCGGGTGCGCGGCGCGGACGGCGAGAGCCTGGCTCGGGGCTCGGCGGAGCTGCTCGCCTACATGTACGACCGGAGCCTCGACATCTTCGCCCCACACCACCCGGCGGATCCGCTCACGCTCTATCCGTGGCTGGTCGAGCACTGGCCGATCGACTCCACCCTCGGCAGCCGGCAT
>JBFGLX010000223.1:0-6023 GCA_041575955.1 Thermoanaerobaculia bacterium | reverse complement strand
TCGGTGGCGGCAGTGCCGAACGAGCCGTCGGCCGCGCGGTAGGCGGGGTCCGACCAGTAGAGGCCGGCGCCGAAGATGGCGGTGGAGTCGAGCACCGTCTCGACCACGATGACGCCGATGATCATGCCGATCACCGCGCGGCGCGCGGTGATGGCGTCCTTGGCGCCCATGAACTTCTGATACATGCCGCTCTCGCCGAGCAGCAGGAAGAAGGTCGGGAAGAACAGCCCCATCGCCTGGGCGATGCCGGTGCGCCCGACCACCGTGAAGTGGGTCTCGGGCAGGGTCGTGGTCAGCTCGCCCCAGCCGCCCGCGGCGCCCAGCACCAGGGGCGCGGCGATCAGGATCCCGAGCGTGATCATGATGCCGTTGACCAGGTCGAGGGCGACGATCGACAGCATCCCCGCGGCCACCGTGTAGAGCACCACCAGGCCGCAGGTGATCGCCGCGCCGACCACGGGGTCGAAGCCGGGGATCAGGATCGCCAGGACCCGCCCGCCGCCCTTGAACTGGTAGCTGGCGATGGTCAGGTAGGCGATGATGATCGCCAGCGAGCCGAGCAGCCGGGCGGCGGGCGTGTAGCGGGTCTCGAGGATGTCGGGGACGGTGTACTTGGCGATCCGCCGCACCCGGTGGGCCAGGAAGTAGACGATCGCGATGCCGACCCACGCTCCGGCGCTCATCCAGAGCGCCGAGAAGCCCTCGCGAAAGGCCCTGCCGGCGCCGCCGAACAGGCTCCCGGAGCCGATCCAGGTGCAGACCAGGGTGGCCACCAGAAACGTCGCCGTGACGTTCCTGCCGGCGACCATGAAGTCGTCCTGGTCCTTGATCTGACGACTCTTGTAGACGCTGACTGCGATCAGGAATGCCAGGTAGATGGCCACCGCCCAGACGTAGATCACGCGGACCTCCTTACGGTTCGAGAGTCCGCAAGCCTAAGCGATGGGCGGCGCCGGGAGCAAGAACGAAAGAGCCGAGCCGCGGAATCTGCGCCCGCGCGGAATCGGCGCCGGGCGGCGGCGTCCCTCTTCCCCCGCGAGGGAGGGAGAGGGATCGAGGGTGAGGGGGGAGATCCGATAGAGCGGCGTCCCTCTTCCCCCGCGAGGGAGGGAGAGGGATCGAGGGTGAGGGAAGAGATCCGGTCTACCCGCTCTTGCGCCCGGTCAGCTTGCCGACGATGAAGCCGGCGACGAAGCCGATCAGGATGGCCCCGGAGAGCAGGATGATCCGGGACATCGATAGCTCCCAGAAGAGCAGGCGGACGCTCACCACCTCGGTGTTCTGCACCACCAGGATGAAGCCGAGCAGCAGAACGAGGATCGCGATGGTCCCGGCGTAGCGCATCGTTTTACCTCCTGTCGACCCCGAGCGGGATCCGTACCAGACAGTAGCCGACGACGACGAAAAGGGCCAGCGCCAGCCAGCCACCGGCGGCCGAGAGCAGGCCGGCGGTGTCGATCCCGAGCCAGGAGCTGGCGATCGAGCTGACGCCTCCGGGCGGGTCGGGCGGCAGGAAGAAATAGAGCGCGGCCAGGGCCACGGCCATGAGCGCCTCGCCGGCGATGAGGCCGGAGGCGATCAGCGTGCCGCGGTTGGCCGACGCCAGCTTGCTCTCCTCGCTCATCCGCCGGCGCTTCATGGTCAGCTCGATGATCAAGGCCAGCACCCCGCCGACGAAGATCGCCGCCGTGGTGTCGAGGTGGAGATACATGCCGACCGCGATCAGCATCGGCGACGGCGAGTCGATGAGCACCAGCGAGAGCCCGAAGGCGATGCCGATGGCGATCAGGGCCCACGGCATGCTGCCGCCGACGATGCCGGTCGCGAGCTGGGCCATCAGCCCGGCCTGGGGCGCGGCCAGCTGCTCGCCGCCGATGCCGCCGGGGACTCCGGCGTGGAGGAAGACCATCGGCCAGATCAGCACGAAGGCCACCAGCACCGTCGAGATCATCTCGGCGACTTCCATCTTCCAGGGCGTGCCGCCGAGCAGATGGCCGACCTTCAGGTCCTGGATCATGTCGCCGGCCATCGCCGAGGCGCAGCAGACGACGGCCGCCACCCCCAGCACCGCCGCGACGCCGCCGGCGCCCTTGACGCCGATCGCCACCATCAGGAGGGCGGCGATGATCAGGGTCGAGAGCGCCAGTCCGCTGATCGGCTGGTTCGAGCCGCCGATCAGACCGACCAGGTAGCCGCCCACGGCCGAGAAGAGAAAGCCGGTGACGGTCATGATCAGGGCGGCGAGCAGGGCGCCCGCGAGGCTGCGGGTGAAGTACCAGTAGAGCATCGTCATCGGCACCACGGTCAGCGCCACTCCGATGGTGATCCACTTGAGCGAAACGTCGATGTCGAGCCGCGACCCGACTTCGCTCTCCGACTCGATGAACGCCTTCTTGCGAAAGTCGGCGACCACCCGGACGAACGCCTGACCGAGCGATGCGCGCAGGCCGACGAGGGTATGGACCGCCCCCACCAGCATGGCGCCGACGGCGATCGGTCGGACGTAGTTGCGCCACACCGAGTCGGCGAGCTCGGCATCGCTGACGCCACCGGCGCGCTGCGCCAGGTCGGGATCGATGAACAGCAGGAGCGGCACCAGAAAGAGCCAGCCGAACGCGCCACCCGAGAACGCCACCGCCGCCAGCCGCGGCCCGATGATGTAGCCGACGGCGATCAGCGCGGGCGAGGCCGCCGGGCTCGAGAGGAAGGCGCCACCGGCGTGGCCGACCTGTCCGAGCGGGTGCTCGGCGCTGCCGTGGGTGACCAGCGAGCGCGGAAAGCCCACGAACCACTCCTTCGCCCCGGAGATGATCTCGATGCCGCGCGAGTTCTTCAGCAGCTCCAGCAGCGCCGAGAGGCCGATGGCGCCGAAGACGAACCGGGCGCCGCTCTCCCCCTTCTGACCGGCCTTGACCAGCTCGGCGCACGCCGCCGACTCGGGGAAGGGCAGCTCGGCGTCCTCGACCAGCGTGCGCCGCAGCAGGATGACGAAGAGCACGCCCATGACGCCGCCCACGAGCATGATCCAGGTGCTCGACCAGTAGTCGAAGGTCGCCCAGACCGGCTCGCCGCCGACCCGCGCGATCAGGAACGCCGGGAGGGTGAAGATGGCGCCGGCGACCAGCGCCTCGCCGACGCTCGCCGTGGTGCGGGCGATGTTCTGCTCCAGGACGTTGCCGCGGAAGAAGGGCAGGCGAAAGGCGGCGATCGCCACCACCGCGGCGGGGAACGTGGCCGAGACGGTCAGCCCGGCCTTCAAGCCCAGATAGGCGTTCGCCGCCCCGAGCACCACCGCCATCACGATGCCCAGCGCCAGGGCGCGCCAGGTCAGCTCCGGCAGATCGGTCTGCGCCGGAACGTACGGCGTATGTCTTCGAGGCTCTCTGTCGGCCATCTGCGCTCCTCTCTTCGGATGAAGGGAATCGTACCAGTGGCGGGCGATTGTAAGATCGCCGCCTGCCGCCATGATTCGCCGCCGCCGAAGCCCCCTGCCACCGACCGTGCTCGTGGTTCTCGGAACCGCGGCCCTGGCGGTTCTGGCCGGTGCCGGTCCCGACGACCCCGTCGGCGAGGGCCCCGCCGCAGCGCTCGACGTTCTTCAGACCGCGGGGGCGGCGCCGGGCTACGTCGAGGATCGAGTCTGCGCCGGCTGCCACGTCGACATCGCGCGCACGTTTGGGGACGTCGCTATGGCGAAGTCCTTCTACCGCCCCGGCTCGCAGCCGGTGATCGAGCGCTTCGAGCCGTTCTTCCACGAAGCCTCGGGCACGCACTACGAGATGAGCCTGGTCGACGGGAGCTACCTCTTCAGGAGCTACCAGCTCGACGCGGAGGGCGAGCGAATCCACGAGTTCGAGCGGCAGGTCGATTGGATCCTCGGCTCCGGAAACCACAGCCGCAGCTACCACATCCAGACGCCCGGCGGCGAGCTGTTCCAGCTGCCACTCGGCTGGTACACGCAGATCTCGAGCTGGGGGATGGCGCCGGGATTCGACAACCCCGGGCACGCCGGGGTGCAGCGTCAGGTCCACCGCGAGTGCATGTTCTGCCACAACGCCTATCCCGACGTTCCCGCCGGCGGCGACCTCACCTGGCAGCCCGACGTCTTTCCGAGCCGCCTGCCCGAGGGGATCGGCTGCCAGCGATGCCACGGCCCGGGCGCCGAGCACGTCCGGGCCGCCAACGCCGGCCGGCTCGAGCAGGGCTCGAAGATCGTGAACCCCGCCCGGCTCGAGCCGGAGCGTCGCAACGACGTCTGCTACGAGTGCCACATGCAGCCCGCCGCCGCCCTGAGCGGCGTGCGCAGATTCGACCGGGGCATCTACTCGTTCCGACCCGGGGAGGATCTGGCCGAGTACGTGGCGCTGCTCGACGTGACCGAGGAAGAGGAGGGTGAGCGCTTCGAGATCAACCATCACCCCTACCGTCTGGAACAGAGCCGCTGCTTCACCGAGAGCCGGGGAGAGCTGAGCTGTCTGACCTGCCACGACCCGCACGTGAAGCTGCCGCCCGAGGCCCGGGCGGACCACTACCGGTCGAAGTGTCTCGGCTGCCACGAGCTGGCCGAGAGCGCGACGCACCCCGAACCCGGGGGCGCCGATTGCACGACCTGCCACATGCCCGAGCGGCGCACTCGGGACGTCGTGCTGGTGACGATGACCGACCACCGGATCCGCCGCCTTCCTGGCAGCGAGGAGCTGCTCCGTCCCCTGCGGGAGCGCGAGGCGCCGAACCTGACCGACATGTTCCCGCTCTATCCCGAGCGCGAGCCGGGGGAAGCCGAGATCGCCATGTACCGAGCCGTCACCGCCTTGCGCATCGCCAACGGCCCCGAATCGGCGGTGAAGAGCCTCCGGGCGCGCCTGCGCGAGACGGGGTACGAAGGGGTCCAGCCCTGGCTCGACCTGGCCGCCG
Source organism: Thermoanaerobaculia bacterium (assembly GCA_041575955.1). Taxonomy (GTDB): domain Bacteria; phylum Acidobacteriota; class Thermoanaerobaculia; order Multivoradales; family JAHEKO01; genus JAHEKO01. Next base: position 1,109 of record JBFGLX010000223.1, on the reverse strand, counting down.
CCGAGCTCCATCGCCGCGAGCTGGACGAGCTCGAGGCGACGGTCGCCGAGATTCGAAAGCGGCAGCCCGACCAACCGCTCGCCCTGGAGTACCTGGCTTTGGCGCACGCCATGCGCGGCGACGGCGACCGCGCGGTCGAGCTCCAGGAGAGAGCCGTGCTCGGCAACCCGGACCGACCCGAGGCCCACTACAACCTCGGCCTGTTCTACGACGGCCACGGCCGCCATCGGGACGCGCTGGCCGCCCTCGGCAAGGCGGTCGGCCTGCGCCCGAACTTCGCCATGGCCTGGTACTACCTCGGCCGGGTGCACCGAACCGCCGGCGACCCGGAGCAGGCGGCCGACGCCTTCCGACGCTGCCTGGCCCTCGATCCCGGGCACAGCCGGGCGTACGTCGACCTCGCCGAAGTCCTCGCCGAGCTCGACGAGCCCGCCGAGCGCCTGCGCTACCTGCGGCACGGCGTCGCCGTCGCGCGCCAGCCAGACCTCGTCCGCCAGGTGCTGGAAGCGACGCCGGCCGCGCGCTAGCCTGACCTTCTCACCAGCGTTCGATGCAGAACGTCGCAAATGCTTGGAGGCCCGAGGCGCTCCGTTCAAGGCCGACCTGTTCGCCCAGGGGTGAGGGCAGGTAGATGGCTAGCCGCTCTCTCCGCCGTGCCAGCGGCGCTGGTGCTCGAGGTGGGTCTCGGCGAGCGCGCCCGCGCGATAGAAGCGCTCGTAGAACTCTTCGTCCAGGTGACCCGCCTGATACCGGAGGAGCGTGCGGAACGGCGCCATGTTCACCGGGAAGCGCCCGTAGCGCTTCCAGAGATACTCGCAGTAGGCGGTGGTCGCCGCGACCGCGCGGTCGGACACCGGGGGCACGGTCGCTGCGACCGCCGCGCCCTCCCGCCAGGCGGTCTGACCCGCCCGGCCGCGGAAGAACCCCCGCGGTCCGGTCTTGTGATCGGCGACGAAGCGCACCGCCTCCGCCATCGACGAGAAGTAGGGCGGCGTCATCGCCCGCAGGAGCACCTCGCCGTCACGCTCGAGGCCGATCGGGTAGCTGACCGGTGCGTCCTTGCCGGCGAGGCGCGCCAGAGCGGCCAGAAGCCGTCCGCCCCCCAGGTA
>JBFGLX010000222.1:0-6027 GCA_041575955.1 Thermoanaerobaculia bacterium | reverse complement strand
CCGATACGAACCCGGATCAGACGGATACCGATCTCGATGGCGCGGGCGACGCCTGCGATGCGGACGACGACAACGACGGGGTCGCGGACGGGAACGACAACTGCCAGTACACGGCCAACCCGGACCAGACCGACAGCGACATCGATGGTCTGGGCGATGCTTGTGACGCGGACCCCGACGGCGACGGCATCTGCACCGGCGCCATCCAGGAGGGCGACTGCACCGGGGTCGACGACAACTGCCCGCTCGACCCGAACCCGTTCCAGACCGACAGCGACGGCGACGGCGCGGGCGACGCCTGCGACGAGGACGACGACAACGACGGCGTCTGCGACATCGCGGCCGACGGCGACGCCTGTGCCGCGGGCCCGGACAACTGCCCGACCCTGGTCAACCCAAGCCAGGAGGACCTGGACGGAGACGGCATCGGCGACGCCTGTGACGCCGACATCGACGGCGACGGCGTCTGCGAGGGTCCGGATCCGGTCGGGGGAGTCTGCGCCAGCGGTGGCGACAACTGCCCCGACACGCCCAACTCGGATCAGGAGGACGTGGACGGCGACGGCGACGGCGACGCCTGCGACCCGGACGCCGACAACGACGGAGTGTCGGACGACGACGACAACTGCCCGCTGATCCCGAACTTCGATCAGGCGGACACCGACGGCGACGGCCAGGGCGACGCCTGCGACGGCGACCTCGACGGCGACGGCATCGACAACGAGTTCGACAACTGCCCGGAGATCGCCAACACCAGCCAGACCGACAGCGACGGCGACGGCCAGGGCGACGTCTGCGATCCCGACGACGACGGCGACGGGGTGACCGACGCTGCCGACGAGTGCCCCGGCACGGGCTTCGGCGAGCTGGTCGACCCCGCCAACGGCTGCTCGATCTCGCAGCTGGCGCCATGCGAGGGTGCGCGCGGAACGAACCAGCCGTGGAAGAACCACGGCAAGTACGTCTCGGCGGTGGCCCACGCGGCTCAGCGCTTCGTCGATCTCGGTCTGATCAGCGAGTCTGAGAAAGGCGACATCGTGTCGGCGGCGGCGTCGTCCGACTGCGGCAGGTAGGCACGATCGCGACGCCCGTTGGTCTCCCCCGGGCCCGGCCTGCTGCTTGCGGGCCGGGCCCATTTCCGCCCGCTGGCCGGGCCGGGTCGTTTGCTACCATCGCCGCTCGCCGAGGAGTGGACCGCGGGAGCCCGGCTCTCCGGTTCATCGCAACCGGCGGTTACTTCGGTCGGCGGACGATGGCGAAATCGGGGGAGGTGACGCAGCTTCTGACGGAGCTGGACGAGGCGTCCGGCGCCGAGGATCGGCACCGGGTCCTCGAGCGGCTGGTGCCGCTGGTCTACGGCGAGCTCAAGCTGCTGGCCCGCTCGAACCGCTACCGTTGGCAGGGGCACGAGGCGAGCCCCGGGACGACCAGCCTGGTGCACGAGGCCTACGCCAAGCTGGCTCCGCTGTCGGAGGTCGGCTACGAGAGCCGCCGTCAGTTCTTCTGCATCGCCTCGCGGGCGATGCGCAGCATCCTGATCGACAACGCGCGCAGGTACCTGCGGCAGAAGCGCGGCGGCGGCGAGCGGCCGCTGCCGCTCGACGAGGCCCGGATGGTCTCCGCCGCGCGCTCCGAGGAGCTGCTGGCGCTCGACTCGGCGCTGAGGGAGCTGGAGGCGCACCAGCCGGATCTTGCCCGCATCGTCGAGTGCCGGGTGTTCGGCGGCCTGACGGTGGAAGAGGCCGCTGAGGCGCTCGACGTCTCGCCGGCCACTGTCAAGCGTCGCTGGAGCCTGGCCAAGGCCTGGCTCTACCGCGAGCTCGGCGGCGACCGTCCTCCGGCATCGCGCAGCTGATGGGAAGCGGGCCCGATCGGCGCCTCGAAGCGCTCTTCGCCGAGGCCCTCGAGCGGCGGCCGGAAGAGCGGCAACGGTTCATCGAGGAAGCGTGCCGGGGCGCGCCCGAGCTGGTGCCGGAGCTCGAGGAGCTGCTCGCCGCCCATGATCAGGCCGACACCTTCTTCGAGGGGCTTGCCGGCGAGATTCGCGCCGGCGCCGAGATGGAGCTCGCCAACTCCGCCCAGCCGAGGATCCGGATCGGCGCCTACCAGACGCTCGAGGTGATTGGCCACGGCGGCATGGGAGCGGTCTATCGCGCCCGGCGAGTGGACGGTGCGTTCGACCAGGAGGTGGCGTTGAAGCTCCCCCACCTCGACATGCAGACCCCTCGGCTGCGCGCCCGCTTCCTCGCCGAGCGGCAGCTCCTGGCGCAGCTCGAGCATCCCGGTATCGCCCGGCTGCTGGACGGCGGGATCACCGACGAGGGGCGCCCGTTCTTCGCCATGGAGTTCATCGACGGCAGACCGATCACCTCGCACTGCCGCGCCGAGAAGCTGTCGCCGGAGGAGATCGTGCGGCTCTTCGGCGAGGTGGTCGAGGCGGTCAGCTACCTGCACCGCAACCTGATCGTCCATCGGGATCTCAAGCCCTCGAACGTCCTGGTGGATCGGGAGGGACGGGTGAAGCTCCTGGACTTCGGCGTCGCCAAGCTGCTCGCCGACGGCGAGGCGGCGGCTCTCACCAGGACCGAGGAGCGGCTGCTGACGCCAAGCTATGCGGCGCCGGAGCAGCTCGCCGGCGAACGCGTCTCGACCGCCACCGACGTCTACGGACTCGGCGCCGTGCTCTACGAGCTGCTGGCCGGTCGGCCGCCGCGCCAGCCGGCAGGCGCCGGGCCGGCCGCCGCGCTGGCCGAGGTCAGGCCGCCGAGCGCCGTGGCCCGCGAGGCAGCGCACGAGCGGCGGGCCGCCGTCGCGCACCGCAACACGCGCGATCTCGACAACATCTGCCTCAAAGCCCTGAGGCCGGAGCCCGAGAGACGCTACGCCTCGGCGGAGCAGATGGGGCTCGACCTCGAGCGGTTTCTCGCCGGCCTGCCGGTGTCGGCTCGGCCCAGCACGCTTGGCTATCGCGCCGCCCGCTTCGTGCAGCGGCATCGCGCCGGCATGGCGGTGGCGGCGGTTGTGCTCGTGCTGCTGGCGTTGGGCCTGGTGCGCGAGCGCGGGCTGCGCGAGCGGGCCCAGAGGCAGGCCCGCAGGGCGGAAGCGGTTTCCGCGATCCTCGGGCGCCTCATCTCGTTGGCCGATCCGGTCCACGCGAGGGGGCGTGAGCTCACGGTCGCCGAGGTGCTCGACCAGGCGGACGAGGCGCTGACCGCCGACGGCACCCTGGCCGGTGCGCCGGCGGTCGAGGCGGAGGTCCGCCTGGTGCTGGGCAAGACCTACGCCTCGCTCGGCCGGCTGGCCGAGGCGCGGGCGGAGCTCGAGCGGGTGATCGAGCTCGGAAGCGGCGTGGAAGGCGCCGAAGAGAGCACGCTGCAGGCGACCCAGGAACTGGCGCTGCTGCTGCGGCAGATCGAGCCCGAGCGAGCCCGGGCGATGCTGCGACAGGTCGTCGAAGCGCGCGAGCGCGCCCACGGTCGCACGGACGAGCGAACGCTGGCGGCGATGGCCAGCCTGTCGCGGGCCCTGCGCCTGCCGACCGACCACGACGAGGCCGAGGCGCTGGATCGCGAGATCCTCGAAGCGCGCCTGGCGGCGCTCGGACCGCGCGATCCCGAGACCCTGAAGGCGATGAACAGCCTGGCGGGGGTGCACTACGAAGCTGCCAGATACCAGGGCGCCGCCGAGCTGTACGCACGGGCGTACGGAGCGGCGCGCGAGTCCCTCGGCGTGGATCATCCGGAGACGCTACGCTACGGCGGCAACCTGGCGGCGACCCGGGCCCAGCTGGGCCGCTACACCGAGTCCGAGTCCCTTCAGCGCGAGATCCTGGCAAGCCGTCTCGAGGTGCTCGGTCCAGAGCACCTTCTCACCGGACTGTCGCTGCACAACCTGGGCGAGGTGCTCTTCCGGCAGGCGAGGTACGAAGAGGCCGAAGAGGCCTTCCGGCGGGCTCTGGCGGCGCGCAGCGCACCGGGCGGCAGCATGGCCGGCTACTGGTACTCGAGCAGCTTCCTGGCCGACACGCTGCGCGAGCTCGGACGCCGGCGGGAAGCCGAGGCGCTATACCTGGAGACGATCGGCCAGCAGCGGGAGCTGTTCGGTGCGGGGTTCCCGGACACCTATCGCACGATGCTGGGTCTGGGCGAGCTGTACCTTCAGCGGGGGGATCTCGACCGGGCAGGCCGAGTCGCGCACGAAGCGCTCGCGGGCCTTATCGAGATCCAAGGCGAGGACCATCCTCAGGTCGCGGCCGGTCTCCTGCTGCTCGCCAGGGTGGAGGGCTCGAAGGGCGAGCTGGCTGGAGCACGAGCCCGCATCGACCGCGCCGTGGCGATCGTCGAAGCCAAGCTGCCGGCCGATCACCCGGCCGTGATCGACGCCCGGCTGGAACGGGCCGCGGTCGAGCTGGCGGCCGGCAACGCGCGGTCGGCGGCCGAGGGAGTCGGCGAGCTGGTCGAGATCCGCCTCGCCCGGCTCGGTCCCGAGCATCCGGAAAGCCGCCGTGCGCTCGAGCTGGCCGCGGCGGTGAGCGAGGCCAATGGCGGATGACGGCGGGCGGCGGGCGGGAGCGCCTTGCTATGGCGGCGCGGTTCCCACGGCACGGCTCAACCGGTAGAGCAGCAGCGCCGCCCGCGCGGTCTGGGTGGGCAGGGTCGCGAGGTCCGCGGTCTCCTCGACGGTGTGGCCGCCGCTGCCCATCAGCCCGATGCCGTCGAGCACCCGCGGCACCAGGTCGGCGACGAACGAGACGTCGGCGGCGCCGGCGTTCCTCGGGTCGACCGCCGCGACCGGACCCAGCCCCAGGTCGCGGCTCGCCCGGTCGTAGAGCGCCAGCAGCTCGCGGTTGCCGCCGCGGTCGGCGAGCGGCGGGTAGCCCTCGGAGAAGCTGATCTCGGCCGACGTCTCGGGCAGGCCGTCGGCGACCACCGCCCGCATGGCGGCGACGGCGCGCTCGTACTGTTCGGGCGACAGCGCCCTGAGGTCGCCCGCCACCCGCGCGTGCTCGGCCACCACGTTGTTCTTGCCGAAGGCGCTGCCGCGCCCCTCTTCGGGGTCGAACGCCACCTCGGTGCCGCCCACGATGACCCCCGGGTTGAAGGTGAGATCGGTCTCGCCGGCCAGCGCCTCGCGGAAGCCGCCGAGGATGCGCGCCGCCTCGTAGATGGCGCCGGCGCCCACTCCGGGCTGGAAGATCTGCGACGAGTGCGCCGGCACCCCGGTCACCTCGAGCTGCCAGCTGGTCGAGCCGCGGCGGGCGACGACCGCGGTCGCCGGGTCGCCGTCGCCGTCTTCGAAGCCGACGGCCGCCGCCGCGCCGGCCGCCGCCTCGCGCAGCGCGGCGCGCGACAGCGCCAGCGGCCGCCCGGCCTTCTCCTCGTCGCCGGTCAGCACCACCGCCAGCTCGAGGTCGTCGAGCACCCCCGCTTCGGCGAGCGCCCTGAGCGCGAACAGCATCACCACGTTGCCGCCCTTCATGTCGGTGGTTCCCGGCCCCTTGGCGCGCGTCTCGTCCAGCCGCTCGAACCGCTGGAACGGGCTGTCGGCCTCGAACACGGTGTCGAGGTGGCCGATCAGCAGCAGCCGCGGTCCGTTGCCGGGCCGCTCGGCCACCAGGTGACCGGCGCGCCCCACCGCCGAGCCGTCGGCCCAGTGGGTGGTGAACCCCAGCCGCTCGAGCTCGGCGGCGAAGATCCGCCCCACCTCGCGCACCCCCTCGAGGTTGAGGGTCCCCGAGTTGACGTCGACCGTGCGGCTGAGCAGCTCGAGCGCCTCCTCGGTGTACGCTCGGGCGTGGGCCGCGATCTCGGCCTCGACCGCCGTCAGCTCGGCGGCGCCTGGCGGGGCCGCCGCCAGGGAGCAGGCCAGGAGGCCGGTGGCAGCGACCCCGCGGGCCAGGCTGACGTCGGGCTTTCGCATCAGGGCGACGAGTATAAGGGCGCGCCGGAGGTCGAGTGGTGACGCATTGCCCACCCGCTCCTATCGGTCGGCGCGGCGCAGGGGCAGCTCGAGCTCGTGCTGGTAGGT
>JBFGLX010000221.1:0-6126 GCA_041575955.1 Thermoanaerobaculia bacterium | reverse complement strand
GCCGTGCTCGCCGCGGCGGCGCCGGCCCCCTCTCCGGCAGCGGTGGGCGCCGGCGGTCCAACGCTCGCACCCCCGACCGAGGCCGAGCGCGACCCGCTGGCGGCGGAGCTGGCTGCAGCCGGACCCGGGCGACTCGAGGAGCTGCAGGCGCGGTTGGCGAGCGCCGGCAAGGAGCGGATCGGGCGGCTCGCCGCGGGAGGCGCCCGGACGGACGCCGAGGTCGCTCGGCTGACGGAGACGCTGCTGGTGGACGCGCGGCGATTCCGCGACGACCCGGCGTTTCGCTCCCGGGTGGTGCCGGCGATCGCGGGCGCCCTGCCCCCGGACGCACCGGCCGTCCTGCGCGATCGGCTCCTGGTGGAGCTGAGCCGCAGGGCCGACCTCCTCGACCTGGCCCCGGTCGAGCTGGCCTGGGGCGCCGCCGAGCGCGGGCTGCTCGACCGGCTGGTCGGCGCGACCCACGGCCGACCGCCGGCTCCGGGCGATTCCGTCCGCTGGCCGGAGATGCGCCTGGGCCCGGCCGAAGCGCCGATCGGCGTCTCGATCTACTCGCTCGCCTCGCGCTTCTTCGACGCCACCGAAGCTGCCGAGTTTCTCGGCGCCGTGCGCCGCTCGGCCCCGCAGCGAACCCTCGTCGTCCTGGCCGACCACCCGCAAGCGAGCGCTCTGGCCGAGACCGCGACCCGCCTCGGCGTTCAGCTCGTTCCGACCTGGGGCCGGACCTACTCGCCCTGGCCGCGCGACCCTCTGAGCTTCCTGGTGAGGCCGGACGGCTCGCAGGTCGCCATCCTGAGGCCCAACCGCCAGCTGGGGCGCGAGGCCGACGCCGACATGGGACTCGAGCTCGTCCAGGACCTGCCGGCCGAGCTCGACGCCCGGTTCGGGCCGCTCACCTGGACGGTGGCGCCGGTCCCGTTCCACAACGGCAACCTGATCGACGCCGGCGACGAGCTCTGGCTCTCGATCCACACCCTCGAACCGCGGATCCTGGAGCTCCTCGAGCTCGACCGCGTGCCGGTCGAGAGCTTCGCCCGCACGAGCGGCGTCGAGCGCTACGTCGAGGTCGCCCGGATGGCGGCGGGCGAGCTCGAGCGGCTGTTCGGCAAGCCGGCCCGGTTCGTCCATCCGCTGCCCGTCGAGGGGAGCGCCGGAGAGCTCGCCGCGGCCATGCGGCGCCTGGGCGGCGGCGCCGGCTTCGACCTCGACTCGCTGGTGACGCTGCTGCCGTCGGCCACCGGCGGACCGGCGGCGCTGGTGGGCGACCTCGGGGACGGAAGCGAGCTGATCGCCGCGAGCCCCGACGCCGGGCTCGAGCCGCTGTCGGCCGCCTACGGCCTGGCCCGGGGCCCCGGTGCGGCCGACGCGCTGCGCTCCGCCATCGACCGCTCGCACCGGCGGCCGCGGGCGGTGGGGCTCACCGACTTCCTGGAGCTGGTCGCGGCACACCTCGCCGCCGAAGGCTTCGCCGTCCACCGGCTGCCCCTCGTGCTGGTGCCCACGACGCTCCTGGAGCGCAGCGGCGACTACCCCGACGAGGACTTCCTGCTCGGCTGGAACAACGTCGTCCTCGAGGCCGCGGCCGACGGGCCCCGGGCCGAGGGGTTCGCCGTCCGACTCGAACGGGGCGATGCCCGCGCCCGGGCGCTCTACGCCGAGCTCGGCTACCGGCTCGAGCTCCTGCCGCCACTGGTCGAGAGCGTCTTGCGCAACGGCGGCTACCGCTGCGCCTCGAACCACCTCCGCGAGACGGACCGCGCCGGCGACCTCGGACATCCCGGCCGCCAATGACACCCGGACTCGATCTGCTCGGTCTCGAGTCTCGGCCCAGGGTGGGAAGCTCAGGCAAGAAGGCGGGGCGCCTGGCGGAAGACCAACGCGGCAGGTCTATCCCCCGGCCCAAACCAGCCCCGCCGCCAGGAGCGATCCGAACGCCCCGCTGAGAACGAAGCTCCGGAGCGCGACGCCGGCGAGAGCTTCCCTCTCGGCGGAGAGAGCGCGGCGCGCCAGCGGGAGGGCGATCGGCGCCGAAACCACGGCCGCGAGCGGATGGGCCGTCCCGTCGAGCGCGGCGATCGGGATCAGCAGCAGATAGGGGGTGGCGACCAGCCAGACGAAGAGGTGCCGGCTCCCCCGCTCGCCGAGCAGGACGGCCAGCGTCCGCTTGCCGGCGGCGCCGTCGGTGAGCCGGTCGCGGGCGTTCTGGGCCGCCATGGTGGAGGCGGCCATCAGGCCGATCGACGAGGCCGCCAGGAGGGCCTTCGACCCGAGCGCGCCGGCCTGCAGAAAGAAGCTCCCGCCGCACGCCACGATGCCGAAGAAGAGGAAGAGCGACAGCTCTCCGAGCGCGAGGTGGCCGTAGGGAGTCCGGCCGCCGGTGTATTTCAACGCCGCGATCAGGAACAGCGGGAAGAGCAGGAACAGCCAATAGTACCCGCTGGCGACCGCCACCCAGGCCGTTGCCAGGCCGCCCAGCCCGAAGCAGGTGAACGAGGCCGCGCGCACCGCGGCCGGGCTCAGTCCGGTCCGGACCGGATGTCCCGGCCGGAGGTGCCCCGGCCGGTCGACTCCGTGCTCCCAGTCGTTGACGTCGTTCAAGAGGGCCTCGCCGAGGGCCAGCAGACAGGACAGAAGCCAGCACCCGAGCGCGATCTCGAGCGAGGCTCGGCCGGCACGGACCGCCAGCGCGGTGCCCACGATCACGGCCACGCTGGGATTGACCAGAAGGCTGGGACGAAACGCCCCCGCCCACTGCCGGAGGCGGGCGCTCGGAGTCGCAGCCGGGAGGGCCGCCGGACGGTCCATTCCGTCGAGCTTCGCCGCCGGCGGGCTTGCCGTCAAGGGAGCCGCCCGTGGGGTCCGGCGGTTCGGGACCTGCAGGCTAGCGCGGCTCGTGGAGCCGGAGCCGCAGGTCGCGCCCGGGCAGGGGCAGGCGCTGGCGGCGGCCGCTCGGCCAGGCGACCTCGATGTCGCCCTCGGCGACCGGCGCGGCGCCAAGCCCGAAGTGCAGGGTGAGCGCGCTCTGCGACAGGTAGGACGAGCCGGCGCGCACCTCTTCGACCTGTGTCCGGCCCCCGGCGCGGACGGCGACGCGGGCGCCGACGCCGTGGGAGTTGCCGCCGGCGCCCGCGAGGTCGACGAGCAGCCAGCGCCCTCCGGGCTCGGTCCGGTTCTCCCAGACCTCCGCCACGTCGTCGGAGTTGACGATGGCGATCTCGAGGTCGCCGTCGCCGTCCAGGTCGCCGGTCGCGAGCCCCCGGCTCACCCGTACCGTGTCGAGGCCCGCGTCGAGCACCTCGCGGAAGCGCGCGCCGCCCAGGTTCTCGAACAGCTGGTTGCGCTGGGCGAAGCTCGAGAGCTCGTTGAACTCGGGCGCGTTGTCGAGGATGTGGCCGTTGGCGATCACGACGTCGAGGTCGCCGTCGTTGTCGAGGTCGGCGAGATCGACGCCGAAGGCGAGCCAGGCGAGCGACGGCTCGGCCAGGCGCGCGGCGAAGCGCTCGTCGACGAACAGCCCCTGCCCCAGGTTGCGGTAGAGGGCGTTGGACTCGAACTCGAAGTTGGTGACGAAGATGTCGAGCCGGCCGTCGCCGTCGACGTCGCCCAGGTCGACCCCCATGCCGCCCTCGGCCTCACCCTGGTCGCTGAGCGCCGTGCCCGAGACCAGCGACTGGTCCTCGAACGTGCCGTCCCCCCGGTTGTGGAAGAAGAAGTTGGGATCGGCGTCGTTGGCGACGTAGAGGTCGGGCCAGCCGTCGTCGTCCAGGTCGCCGAACGCGACGCCGAGGCCGGCCTCGACCGCGCCGCCGAAGCCCGCGCGGAGGGTGTCGTCGTCGAAGGTGCCGTCGCCGCGATTGCGGTAGAAGTGGTCGGGCTCGCCGTTGTACATGCGCGGCGCGCAGTAGCCGCGCAAGCCGGTCTCCTCGTTGCCGCAGAAGCGGTGGTTGTCGAGCGCGAAGTCGACGTAGTTGGCGACGTAGAGATCGAGATCGCCGTCCCGATCGACGTCCGAGAACGCGGCCCCGGCGCCCCACAGCGGGTCGCCGACGCCGGCGCTTCCGGTGACGTCGGTGAAGGTGCCGTCGCCCTCGCTGCGCAGCAGACGGTTGGCGCCGAAGGCGGTGAGGTAGAGGTCGAGATCGCCGTCGCCGTCGACGTCGCCGGCGGTGCCGCCGGCGCCGTACTCCGGACTCACCAGACCGGCGGCCGCGGTGACGTCCGCGAAGCGCCCCCGGCCGTCGTTGCGGTAGAGCCGCGAGCGCGGCTCGGGCCCGCGGTAGCCGGGCAGCGCGCCGCCGTCGACGAACAGGACGTCGACATCGCCGTCGAGATCGTAGTCGAAGAGCACCACTCCGCCGACCACGGTCTCGACCATATAGCGCTCGCCGGAGCCGCCGTGGCGATGCCGGAAGTCGATGCCCCACTCCGCCGCCACGTCGGCGAAGCGCAGCGTCGAGGCCGTCGCCTGGCCACCCGCGACGCCTCCGGCCGCCAGTGCAAGCGCCATCAGCAGCGACGCGGTGACCGGGGTAAAGGTGACTGTCACCGAAACTCCAGGTGGATGCGGCGGTTGGCGGGGAGGTCGTGCAGCTCCAGCCGGCGTCCGCCGGGCCAGCGCAGGCGAACGGTATCGGCCCTCGGCGCCGCCCCGAGGCCGAAGTGGAGCACGGACGAGCCCTGCGACATGTAGGACGAGGCCGCCCGGAGCTGCCGCCACTGGCGGCGCTCGCCCGTCTCGAGCTCCACCGCGGCGCCGACGGCCGGCCGGCCGCCGTCCAGCGACAGCTGCAGCCAGCCCCCGGGCGCGGGCGAGACGTTGCGGTAGATCTCGGCGCGATCGTTGGAGTTGCTGATCGCCAGGTCGGGATCGCCGTCGCCGTCCAGATCGGACAGCGCCAGGCCGCGGCTCGGCAGCACCACGTCGAGACCGGCATCGGCGACCTCGACGAAGGTGCCGTCGCCGCGGTTGCGCAAGATCTGGTTGGGCTGCCGGTAGCGGCCGGTCGCGCCCCATTGGTCGACGTTGTGGATGATGTGGCCGTTGGCGATGGCGACATCGAGGTAGCCGTCCTGGTCGAAATCGGCCAGGCCGATGCCGAACCCCACCTTGTGGTACGACGGCTCGGCGATCCGGGTGGCGAAGCGGCGGTCGACGAACAGCCCGGTGCCGCTGTTGCCGTAGACCGCGTTGGTCTGCAGATCGAGGTGGGTGACCAGGATGTCGGGGAAGCCGTTGTCGTCGACGTCGCCGAGCTCGAGGCCCATCCCGGCCTCGACGTCGCCGCGCTCGCTGAACGCCACGCCGGCCAGCAGGGCGGTCTCCTCGAAGGTGCCGTCGCCGCGATTCCTGAACAGGAAGTTGGGCGTCATGTCGTTGGCGACGTAGAGATCGTCGTCGCCGTCGAGATCGACGTCGCCGAAGACCACCCCCAGCCCCTTGCCGTTCGCGCCGCCGAAGCCGGCCGCCGCGGTGGCGTCCTCGAACGTGCCGTCGCCGCGGTTGCGGTAGAAGCGATCGGGCAGCCCGTCGTAGACGTCCGGATGGCAGTAGGAGCGCAGGCCACGGCTCTGCAGACCGCACGGCGGGTTGTCGTCGAAGGTGAAGTCGACGTAGTTGGTGACGTAGAGGTCGAGATCGCCGTCCGCCTCGACGTCGGCGAACGAGGCCGAGGCGCCCCAGAGCGGATCGCCGACCCCGGCGGCCTCGGTGACGTCGGAGAAGGTGCCGTCGCCGTCGTTGCGCAGCATCCGGTTGACGCCGTACGCGGTCACGTAGAGATCGGGGTCGCCGTCGCCGTCGACGTCGCCGGCGGTCGCTCCCATGCCGTAGATCTCGAGCCTCACCTCCGCCGCCGCGGTGACGTCGACGAAGCCGGCGGCGCCGTCGTTGCGATAGAGCGCGCCCCCCGGGCCGCCGGCGCCGTCGATCGGCAGCTCGCCGCTCTGGACGAAGAAAAGATCGTCGTCGCCGTCGCCGTCGTAGTCGAACGCGACCACGCCGGAGCCCATGGTCTCGATCATGTAGAACTCGCCGGTGCCGCCGTGGCGGTGGACGAAGTCGACGCCCCACTCGGCGCTGACCTCGGTGAAGCGCGGCGTCGGGGTCGGCTCCTGGCCGCTCGCGGCGGC